>JACQOY010000171.1 GCA_016207765.1 Deltaproteobacteria bacterium
ATTTTGCCGCTGGGAACCGTTTTTGCCTCGGCGTTCCATGAAGGCTTTATCCGTTACATAACTCTTCTCTTCACGCCCGAAAATTTATCGGCCATCGCTCTGACCCTTAAGGTCGCCGCCATTTCCATTCCGCTTAATGTCCTCTTCGGCATAGCCGCCGCTTGGGCGATCGCCAAGTTTGAATTTTTTGGAAAACAGTTTCTCATTACCCTTATCGATTTGCCGTTTTCGGTGTCGCCTGTCGTCTCGGGATTGGTGTTTGTCCTCCTTTTCGGCAGTCAGGGGGTTTTCGGCCACTTTTTGGCCGCTCACGACATCAAGATCATTTTTGCCGTGCCGGGAATTATTCTCACAACAATCTTTGTAACCTTTCCCTTTGTGGCGCGGGAGCTGATCCCCCTCATGCAGAGCCAGGGAAACGAGGAAGAGGAGGCGGCGCTCACCATGGGGGCCAACGGCTGGCAGACATTTTTCTTCGTGACGCTTCCCAATATCCGGTGGGGCCTTCTCTACGGCGTGATTTTGCTCAATGCACGGGCGATGGGGGAATTCGGAGCCGTTTCGGTTGTCTCAGGACATATCCGCGGCGTAACCACCACCATGCCGCTTCAGGTGGAAATTCTCTACAACGAATACAACTTTGTCGGCGCCTTCGCCGTCGCATCTTTGCTGGGAATGTTGGCGGTGGCAGCGCTTATTTTAAAGGCATTGGTTGAATGGAAAGGAAAAAAAGCATGAGCATCCACGTCGAAAATTTGAAAAAATCATTCAACGGTTTTACGGCCGTGGACAATATTTCTTTTGCGGTCGAAAGGGGGGAGTTTATCACTCTTCTCGGCCCCTCCGGTTCGGGCAAGTCGACGGTCCTCCGCTGTATCGCAGGGCTTGAAACGCCGACATCGGGACGAATCGAGGTGAAAGGGGAGGATGTGACAAAAGTGCCGGTTCAGGAGAGAAAGGTCGGTTTTGTGTTTCAGCATTTCGCCCTTTTTCGCCACATGAATGTCTTGGACAACATTTCGTTCGGCTTGAAGGTCCGCGGAGTCAAAAAAGACAAGCGGTACGAAAAGGCAAAAGATCTGCTGGGATTGGTCGGCCTTGAGGGGCTGGAAACACGGATGCCCTCACAACTCTCCGGCGGTCAGCGGCAGAGAGTGGCCTTGGCGCGGGCGTTGGCGCCTGAACCGGAACTTCTTCTTCTGGATGAACCATTCGGCGCGCTTGATACGCGCTTAAGAAAAGAATTGAGAACATGGCTGAAAGAACTCCATCATCGTATTCAACTAACGACTCTTTTGGTCACGCACGATCAGGACGAGGCCTTCGAGGTCTCCGACCGGATTCTGGTGATCAATCATGGTCGTGTCGAACAAAACGCACAGCCACAGAATGTTTTCAACGAACCGGCCACCGAATTTGTGGCCGCCTTTGTCGGGGAAACCAACCGGATTAAAGGAATCGTCAGGGACGGCGAAGTGGCGTGGGGACACTTTCGTTTCAAGGCGGTGCATCTCCCCAGCGGGACAAAGGCTGTGGTTCTGTTCCGGCCCAACGATGTCTATGTCACCACCCATAAGGAACGCGGCGGGTGGCCGGGACGGATCACCGACATCCGTTTTCTGGGGGCCACTGAAGTGCTGGAAATCCTCATGGACGACGGCGGCAAATTGACGGCCCACATCCCCAAAGGAGTCGCGGGTCTAAGCGGATTTGTAAACGGCAAACAGGTGTTTGTTTTGATCGCCGGAGCGCATGTGTATGCCGTCTGATTTGAATTATCTTGTTTTGTTACAAAAATGTCGCTAAACGCTCATCAGAACGTCATCCTGTCATTCTATTTGGGACCAGAAAAATAAAGGAGACACGAATGAAAACAGGAACAAGACATGTTGGCTTTGTGCTGTCAGTCATGGCCGTGATGCTTTTGGGCGTTGCGCCCGGACTGCGCGCGGATGAAGGCGAACAAAAAGAAAAACCCTTCAAGTTAAGTTACAAATTCGGCAGGGGCTTAACCTTCGAGTCGGCAAGCGGGGACTATTCGCTGACTCTTTCGGCACATCTTCAGGGACGGTTTACCTATAACGCCCTCGAATCGGCCGCCGACAGCGATACCTTCGCCATTCAACGGGGCAAAATCCGCCTTGAGGGAAATGTCTTCGACAAGACGGTGAAATACGGGTTTCAGATGGATCTTTCCACACGCACGGGGGGAACCGCCACGCTGGACGATTATTATATCGACTGGGTGCCGAACAGTTATTTCGGGCTCAAGTTCGGACAGTATAAAGTTCCTTTCCTGGTGCAGGAGTTGGTTGCCGACTCCAAACTTCAATTCGTCGATCGGGCCCTTTCCACCGGATTTTTCGATCTCCGCCGCGATATCGGTGTGACCTTTCACGGGGATATCGTCAAAGACAAGGTCAATTACGCGGTCTTCGCGATTAACGGCGACGGGGCGAACACCTTCAACACCAATCAGGGAATCATGGGGGGCGCCCGTCTGGAATATGCGATTGTCGGCGCTTACGACCGGACCGAACCGGATGCGGATAATTCCGAAATGCCGAATGTCGGCGTCGGGGCGGCGTATGTTTTTCACGATTCCTTGAACAGCACGAGTGCCATGTCCCAGAGCGCCACCATTCCGGTCGGCACCAAGTCAAGCCTGGCCACGGTTGACGTCGGCCTCAAATATCGCGGATTTTCCTTCAGAGGGGCGGGAATGCTCACCCGCGATCACGAAGGTCTCGGTGTCACCAATATCGGCTACAACGCGCAGTTCGGCTATTTTGTCGTTCCCAAAAAATTCGAGATTGCGGTGGGGCAGGGGGCGGTTTTTTTCGACGACGCCACGCCGAATCAGTATGAATATGTCGGCGGGCTGGACTATTTCATCAAGGGGTATCCCCTTCGGGTTCATGCCGATTACGGCCTGATCATGAACAACCGGGGTTTAAACCTGAACGATCAGCGCGTCCGGGCGCAGGTTCAGTTGATGCTTTAGAGCCTGTTAACGATCCGCCTGAGGCGGAGCGTTTACAGGTTCTTATCCCCGAAGGGGGTTAAGCCCTGATGGTAAAATAAAACACCGAACCCCGGCCCGGTTCGCTTTCCACCGCGATTTCACCACCCAGCGATTTGACGGCATGTTTCACAATCGACAGACCGAGGCCGGTTCCGCCCGATTCGCGGGCGCGGTCTTTGTTCACCCGGTAGAACCGCTCGAAGATTCTTTTTTGATCTTCCCTTGAAATTCCGATGCCTCTGTCGCGGACTTCAAACCTGACGTTTAAGCCCTCTCTCTCGCCGCAAATTTCGATTCTTCCGCCCGGCTCGCTGTATTTGATCGCGTTACCCACCAAGTTGTTGAAAATAATCTCCAAAATCCCCGGGTCGGTTTCAATGTTCCCAAGGGGCGGCTTAAACGCGAAATTCCACGCGATTTTCCGGGCATCAAGCCGCGGTTTGAAGCGGTGATACAACTCCCCGCAGAATTCCCGCAGATCGACCAGCGACAATCGCTCCCGCGGATTGACATTTTCTAGGCGGGAGAGGCGGAGAAGATCCTCGACCATCTTCATCAGCCGGTCGGCATGGGATTGAACGATCTCAATATGGGATTGCGCCTGCCTGCGGTCCGGCTTGTCGAGCAGGAGGGTTTCGGCATATCCCTTGATGACGGTCAGAGGGGTCAGAAATTCGTGGGTGATGTTGACTATCAGATCGCGGCGGTATTGCTCCATTGCCTGCAACTTGCGATAGAGGCGAAGAATCCAGAAAGAGAGAATTCCCGCAAGCGAAAGAGCAACGGCGGTGACCGCCAATTCGGGTGTCACGATTTTTCTTCCTCGATAAACCGATAGCCGAGTCCGCGCATGGTTTCGATCAGATAGCCGGCGGCCCCCAGTTTTTTGCGGAGCCGTTTGACATGGGCATCCACCGTGCGGGTGTTGACCGCGCTGTTGTACCCCCACACGCAATCGAGAAGCGTTTCACGGGACTGAACCCGCCCACGTGTGGAAGACAGATACTTGAGAAGCTTGAGTTCAATGGCCGTAAGCGGAACAAGTTTGTCATTTACGGCCACGCGGGGTTTGGAAAAATCGGCCTTCAGCGGGCCGCAATACAGCGCGGGGGAGGCGGGTTGTTTGCCCGTCGGGCGCTCCAAAATCCGCTTTACCCGCAACAGCAGTTCGCGCGGCGAAAAAGGTTTGGTGACGTAATCCTCGGCCCCCAGTTCAAAGCCGAGCACGCGGTCGATTTCTTCCCGCTTGGCCGTCAGCATCACGATGGGAATCGATTTTGTCCGGTCGTCCTTTTTTAACCGGCGGCAAACCTCCAGACCGTCCATGCCGGGGAGCATCAGGTCGAGGATAATCAGGGATGGAAGCGACTTTTGGGCTCCTTTAAGCCCTTCTTCCCCGTTGAAGAAAGACAAGACCTTGTATCCGGTATTCTTCAAATGGAGTTGAAGCAGGTCCTGAATGTCTTTCTCATCTTCAATGACAAGTATGGTCTCCGGCATATCTTTTCGACAATAGAGGTCCGTTTATGACAATTTGATGACAACAGGGTAACAACTTGCGAAGAATATTCCTTTTGTATTGACGATGACAAGAATGATTCTTTATAAATCCACTCATGAAACTCTTTCCCAAATCCCAGCAATTTTTTGACATGTTTGAACGGGCGGCCAATAACGTGCTCGAAGGGGCCAGGCTCCTGGATGATTTTTTCTCGGATCACGACCACTGGGAAACCAAGGTTAAAAAAATCGAGGACGCCGAACACGCCGGAGATCAAATCACGCACGATACAATGGAAATTTTGAACAAGACCTTCATTACCCCCATCGACCGTGAGGATATTCATGCCCTGATCAGCGCCATGGACGACATCCTCGATTTAATCTACGGCACCGCCAACCGGATGGTCTATTACAAGGTCCCCCCCCCACGGCGGACATGAAAAAAGTGGTCCAGATACTTGTCCGGGCGGTGGAAGAGGTGGCCAAGGCGGTTCTTCGTCTGCGCAACATGAAAAAACCGGAGATGATCCTGGCCCAGTGCATCCAGATCAACAGCCTGGAGAACGAGGCGGATGAGGCCTTGAGGCTCGCCATTTCAAACCTTTTTGACCGCGAAAAAGACCCGATAAAGCTGATCAAGGAAAAAGAAATTCTCGAAATGCTCGAATCGGCCACCGACCGTTGCGAGGATGTAGCAAACGTCATTGAAGGCATCGTGCTCAAGAATGCTTGATCCCAATTCCCTCATTATCATCTCCCTTGTTGTCATCGTGGCTTTGTCCTTTGATTTCATCAACGGTTTTCACGATGCGGCCAATTCAGTTGCGACCGTTGTTTCCACTCGCGTTCTCTCACCCCGGATAGCGGTGGCCTGGGCCGCCTTTTTCAATTTTGCGGCGCTGTTCGTTTTCAACCTGAAGGTGGCTACCACCATCGGCAAGGGGGTTGTCGATCCCGCCGTCATGACCATCGGGGTGGTTTTTGCGGGGTTGATGGGGGCGATTATCTGGGACCTGCTTACCTGGTGGTGGGGGCTCCCGAGCTCAAGCTCCCACGCATTGGTCGGAGGTTTTGTCGGCGCCGCCGTTACGAAGGCCGGTTTTGGCTCGCTAATTTCGGCCGGCCTCATCAAAATCTGCGTCTTTATTATCGTCTCGCCCCTTGTGGGAATGGCGATCGGCTACCTTGTCATGACGTTGATCAATTTATTTTTTCAAAGCGCGGCCCCGTCCCGCATTGACAAGCATTTTCGCCGCTTGCAACTCTTGTCCGCCAGTCTTTACAGCCTGGGGCACGGCGGGAACGACGCCCAAAAAACGATGGGGATTATTTCGGTCCTTTTATTTTCGTCCGGCCATTTGGGAGGCAAATTTTACGTCCCCATCTGGGTCATCGTGACCTGTCACCTGGCGATTGCCATGGGAACCATGTTTGGCGGCTGGAGGATTGTCAAAACGATGGGAATGAAGGTGACAAAACTACAGCCGGTAGGGGGCTTTGCCGCCGAAACAGCCGCCGCAACCACCCTTTTTATGGCGACCTTCGGGGGGATTCCGGTCAGTACGACGCACACCATCACCGGTTCGATCATGGGGGTGGGGGCCACAAAGCGTCTAACCGCCGTCCGCTGGGGGATTGTTAATTCAATTGTCCTTGCCTGGATATTCACCATTCCCGCTTCCGCCCTTGTTGCCGGTGCCTTTTATCTGTTCATTTCCTTTTTCAATTGAAGGATCAATAGTCGTAGAGGGGCACATCCTCCCCATCAGGGAGATCTCCATTCGGAATGTTCTCCATGGGAGGCGGTTCTTCATAAACGGGAACCGGTGCTTCAGGGGGAATCTCTTGTTCCTCGGTCGGAGGGGGGATATGCATTCTCCTCAAAATCCAGTTTGTCTTCCAGGCCACCCGTTTTGAGTTTCTTTTGGCCCCGTAACGGACGGGGTTCGGCAGAATGGCCGCAAGAAACGCCGCTTCGCTGGGACCAAGCGACCCGCACCCTTTGCCGAAGTAATATCGGGCGGCTGATTCCGCTCCATAAACGCCCGGCCCCCATTCCACCACGTTCAAGTACAACTCGAAGATCCTCTGTTTGGTCAGCGTTTTTTCCATCTGCCAGGTAATTATCCATTCACGAATCTTGCGAAGCGGGTTCTTGGCGGGGGCAAGATACAGATTTTTCACCAACTGCTGGGTGATGGTGGAGCCGCCACGGGTGAATTTTTTGTCGCGCCAGTTGCGTTTGATCGATTCGCGGATCTGCTTTAAGTCGAACCCCCTGTGCGAAAAAAAGGCGTCATCCTCTGAAATAAGAACCGCCTTTTTGAGGTTGGATGAAATCCGGGAATAGGGAATCCACCGGATATCAATCACCCCGTCCTCTCCTTTGGCTTCAACACTGTTGATGTAGCGCTTCATAAAGGCGGTTGTTTTGGGATTATGATCCCGCAGGTAAGAAATATTCGGCAGGGAAATGAAAAAAAGGGCGACAAAAAGGACAAGGGCGATCACGGCATAAAGAAAAAATTTGATGAGCCTCCAAAGAAACCGGAACGGATGAAACATGCCGAATATTTCCCACAAATTCCTTGTTTTAACCAGTCAAAATCATTACATTTTATAACCATGCCCGAATCCACAACCAAACTCGGCGACTACCTTATTCTCGAACGAATCGCCCATGGCGGCATGGCGCATGTCTACAAGGCCAAGACGGTCGATCCCAACGGCATCGAGCGTCTGGTGGTCATCAAGCGGATTCTTCCCCATATTTCCTCCGATCCCGAATATGTCGAAATGCTGATCGACGAGGCGAAAATCGCCGTCAACTTCACGCACGGCAACATTGCCCAGATCTACGATCTGGGCAAAGTGGGAAACGACTACTTCATCGTCATGGAATACGTGGATGGAAAAACCCTGGGCCAGATCGTCCGCGAAATGAGGGAGAGGGAAAAGCCGATTCCCCTTGAAGTGATTGCCTATTGTCTGGCGGAGCTTTGTCAGGCGCTCGATTACATTCACAACAAGCGGGGAAATGACGGAAAATCTCTCGGGGTGGTGCATCGCGATATTTCGCCGCAAAACATCATTGTCTCCTATTCCGGCACGGTAAAACTGATCGATTTCGGCGTGGCCAAGGCTCACGTCAAGGAAAGCCATACTGAATCGGGCGTTCTCAAGGGAAAGTTCGCCTACATGTCGCCCGAGCAGGCTGAAGGCGAATCGGTTGACCGGCGCTCCGACATTTTTTCGGCGGGAACTCTCCTGTGGGAATTGCTGACACAAGAGCGCCTTTTCAAGAGAAAAAACAACATGGAAACGATCAAGGCGGTCCGAAAGGGAAAAATCGATCCTCCTTCCAAATTCCGGAAAGAAATTCCGAAAGACCTTGAAAAGATCGTCTACAAGGCCCTGGAACGAAAACCCGCCCGCCGCTACCAGCACGCCTCCGAAATGGCCAATCATCTGATGCGTTTTCTTGTCTCTTACCGCCCCGACTTCAAGCCGGTCCACATCACCGAATTTCTCTACCGTTATTTCGGGCCGGAGGCCGATGAAGAGGATCTGCCCGCCGAGCTTCCCCAACTGGCCGTCGAAAAAGAGAAAAAGGAAATCCGGGCGAAAACTTCCCCCCCGGACGCGGGGGAAGAGGAAACCGAAGTCGATCGAATGGGGAATTTTTTTTCCCGTTTCCGTATTGGGGCGTTGATGGACCGTCTGCGGCCGTTTCCATGGCGAAAGCTGTTTCTCGCCGGGGGGATTGCGGGAGGGATTGGTCTTTTGGCCGGTATCGGCGCCCTCATCTTTAACCTTACTGCTGTCGGCACCCTGATCCTGAAAGTGACCCCAACGTCAGCTTCAGTTTCAATCGACGGAACAAACCAGCCTGCCCAGGGGGCCGAATCGACTTACCAATTGCGTCTTGAATCGGGGGAGCCGTTTACCCTCAAGGTGGTTCTTGACGGCTTTCATCCCTTTGAATCAACGATTGAACTGGGGCGGCGCGAGACGCGGAATCTGGAAGTGAATCTGGAAAAGAAAATCCCCCCCTTTGGAAACCTGTTTGTTGCGACGAATCCACCGGGGGCGGTCATTTACCTCGACGAGCTCGAATGGAACCGGAAAACACCGGCCGAAATATCCCAATTAAAACACGACAAGGCCTATCGGGTGGGTTTTTTCCTCGATGGATATTCGTTTCACGAAGAGACGATTAAAATAAAGGGAGGGGAAACCATCCGCATTTCGGCCGACTTGACCCCCGATTTCGGCTCCCTGGAAATTTTGTCGTCACCCGAAGGGGCGAATGTTATAATGGACGAACAAGTGGTGGGAACAACCCCTTATCGGATGAGCCGGATCAAACCGGGTGAAACGGTGGGTTTTACGGTCGAGTTGGAAGGCTACGAGGGGGTGTCCGACTCGGCGGTTGTCGAGGCGGGGGAGAAAAAACAGTTGAGTTTTGAGTTGAAGAAAAAGGAATAAAGGAAGGCACCATGCCTACAGGCGAAAAAACGGAAATTCGTCGTCTGGACGACATCAAGATTGAACGGGACAAAAAACCGCATCTGACCTTCCTGCTTGGTCCCCGGATGGGGGAGCTTCGTGCGCTGGACAAAGAAGAGATAACGGTCGGACGAACGCCCGACTGCGAGCTCTGGATTGAAGACCCCACCATTTCGCGCCGTCATTTCAAAATCGAGGTGAAGAACAACAGGGCCCGCGTTATCGACCTGGGATCGACCAACGGCACTTACATCAACGGGATGAAAATCGAGGCCCAAGTTTTGAATGATGGGGATAAAATCCAGATTTCCAAGGATACGATCCTCGAGTTCAACTACCTCGATGAGACCCGCCAAATGTCCGAGAAGAAACGCTACGAAATGGGGGTTATCGATCCCGTAACCTCCACCTACAACAAGCGCTACCTCCTGGAGCGCCTGCGTGAGGAATTTTCCTTTTCCCGGCGGAAAGGGAGCGATCTTTCCATCATCATGTTCGATATCGACCATTTCAAAAAAATCAACGACACCTTCGGCCATTTGGCCGGCGACCTTTGCCTGCAGAAAATATGCCAGATTGTTTCAAAGATGATCCGCACCGACGACATTTTTGCCCGTTACGGTGGAGAGGAGTTCGTTATCCTGATGCGCGATGCAAACTGCCAGAGCGCCGTCAATCTTGCCGATCGTATTCGAAAAGCGGTGGCGGCAACCCGCATTGATTATGAGGGAAAACCGATCGGGGTGACCATTTCCTGCGGCATTGCCGCAATAAATGATAAACATGCCGATGCCCAGGCGCTGGTTGCTTCTGCCGACCGGTTTTTGTATCTCTCGAAGGAGGGGGGGAGAAACCGGGTGAGCGGCGAGTGTGTGCCGGACTAAGCGAGCAATCCGGCTTGTGCCGGTTGCGAGCGCGGGGGAATGGGGGCCATTGGAGGGCCGATAAAAAATCCGATCAACACGAGTAGTCACCAAAAAGGCCCGACAGGGCCCCCATTTTTATGACACAAAATTTTTCAAAACATCTTTTATATTCCGGATTTCCTTTTCCAAGACATGGAGCTGTTTGAAGTGCTTCTTCGACCGCGCCCATCCCCTTGATGGATTGTTGATCAGGTTGGTGATGGTTTTCAAGTTTCGGGCAAGAAGGTTGATTCCCCCCATGCCGAGTCTGCCAGCCGGGCCGGGCCTCCCCTCCATGCGGGCGAGGACCGATGCGGTTCGTTTCTCTTTTTTCGTCTTGATGGTTTTGAGCAAAACCTCCGGAAGCGATTTGAGGGCGTCACGGTTTTTGACAATATAATCGTCGGCCCCCATTTTCATGGCTGTAACGGCCTGTTTCTGATCACACCTGGAAGTGAGTACCACCACCGGCGATCCGTGAGACATCTTTTTTAAACCGCTGATCCATTCATCGGATAAAACTTTTTCTTCGCATTCGGTGAGAATCAGGTCGAAATGACGGCTCTTTAAAAACTTCTTTCCGGCATCGGAATCCGCCGCCCTGATGAGGCGAAAAGGAATTTTTGATGAGGCAAGCACCTGACGCAAAAGGTCGTAGTGACTGTCGTTATGATCGATGATAAGGAGGTTCTTTGGGGATAACATTTTTGGACCCCGACAAAAGGCTTGTCGGCAGGGTAGAAAGAGGGGCTTCAAATGTCAAAGAAATTAAATGACTCATTATGTCATTAGTGCTTGAATATCAGTCAGTTAAGCTAAACTTCCTCCGATTTTCAAGAGGTTAAGAGATCATGGTTCAACTGGAAAACAGTCTCGATTTTTTTTGCTTTGACGGAGGGGCCCCCGTGGCCTGTCTTGTTTCCGGGGGGATCGATTCAATGGTGCTGATGGAGCTCTTGGCCCGGCGGCGAAAGGGGGGGGTGATGGTTGTTCATTTTAACCATCATTTGCGGGGGAAAGAATCGGATAGAGATGAAAAGTTTGTCCGATCGGAAGCTTTAAAAAGGGGATTACCGATTATTGTCCGCCATCTTCCCGTCAAAAAAGGGAGCGGCATTCAAAACCGTGCCCGCGAGATGAGACTTGAAGAGGTGAAAAAAATCGCCTCCGAAACCGCTTCCCGTCCCGTGGCGGGGTGCCGCCGGCAGGGCCGGTGCCGTTATTTTTTTCTGGCCCATCAGGCGGATGATCAGGTCGAGACGGTCCTCATGAGGTACCTCCGAGGCGCAGGAATCAGGGGTTTGAAAGGGATGGAAAGGGAAAGCAGACTGGATGAAAACGTTTTCCTGATCCGGCCTTTGCTTGAAGTTTCTCGCAGTCAAATTGAGGCCTATGCCCAAAAAAAAGGGATCCCTTTTGTCGAGGATTCTTCCAATCGAACGGATAAATATTGGCGCAACCGCATCCGGAAAAATCTGGTTCCCCGGTTGAAAAAAGGACATCCCGGTCTGATCGGCCAAATCGTCAAGGACTGCCGCCGTTTACAGGAAGAATACCGATCGATCAGAATCGAGGCCGATTCTTTTTTGTCAAAATTTCAAGATACCATTTCCGTGGGGCGTTTTTTTACCGTTTCTCCGCCGGCCCGTTTTTTGGTCATTGAAGATCGTCTTCGCCATGCCGGTTTTGACAAAGAGGTGCAAAAACACCACATCGAGGAGATCGAAAGTCTGCTGGCAAAGGGAAAGCGGTTTAACCGAGAATATGGAAAGGCGGTTTTGAGCGTTGAGGAGGGGTTTTTTGAGTTTGTTCCGGAAAGAATAACTATTGATTAATCCTCGATGATCCGATAATTTTAAATAAAGCAACAATGAAGCAATCTCAAAAAACATTGGCCCTCTGGATTATCATCGTCCTGCTGGCCGTTTCGGCGGTTCATTTTTTCAACACCAAACCCACCTTGAGAAAACCCGTTACTTTCAGCGAGTTTCTCAATGCCGTAAAAGCCGATCAGGTGGAAGAAGTCACCATTCAGGGAGAAGAATACATCGGAAAATACAAGGAAGGGGTGGCGGACGGCGGGAGCCCCGCCGGCGGCGGCTATTTTTCGACCGTTGGTCCCATGGGGAGCGAAAAGGCCCTTGAGCTGATCACCGCCAGTTCCGCCAAGGTTGAATTCAAAAAAGAGGAAGAAACCCCCATCTGGCAACAACTCCTCTTTTCGTGGCTTCCGATGATTCTCCTGTTTGTTTTCTTTTTCTTCTTCATGCGGCAAATCCAGATCGGCGGCGGCAAAGCGATGTCGTTTGGCAAATCGAAGGCGCGCCTTTTGACCGAAAACCAGAAAAAAGTCACCTTTGCCGACGTGGCCGGAATCGACGAGGCCAAGGAAGAGCTTCACGAGATCATCGAATTTTTGAAGGAGCCGCACAAATTCACCAAACTGGGGGGGCGGATTCCCAAAGGGGTTTTGCTGATGGGGCCTCCGGGAACCGGCCAGACCCTCATCGCCCGAGCCATTGCCGGGGAGGCGGGAGTTCCCGTCTTTTCCATGTCGGGATCCGAATTTGTTGAAATGTTCGTCGGTGTCGGCGCCTCGCGGGTTCGTGATTTGTTTGAACAGGGGAAAAAGAACGCCCCTTGTATCGTATTTATTGATGAAATCGATGCCGTGGGGCGCCACCGTGGTGCGGGGCTCGGCGGGGGACACGATGAACGCGAACAGACTTTAAACCAATTACTGGTGGAAATGGACGGCTTTGAAAGTAGTGAGGGGGTTATTCTCATTGCGGCGACCAACCGCCCGGATGTTCTCGACCCGGCTCTTCTCCGTCCGGGGCGTTTCGACCGGCGGGTTGTGGTTCCCCGGCCCGATTTGCGGGGGCGCGAGGCGATTTTGCGCATCCATGTCCGCAAGGTTCCCCTGTCGCCGGATGTCGATCTGGTGTCACTTGGGCGCGGGACTCCCGGCTTCTGCGGCGCCGATCTCGAAAACCTCGTCAATGAAGCGGCCCTCCACGCCGCCCGGCTGAACAAAAAAATGGTGAACATGATCGACTTTGAGTTGGCCAAAGACAAGGTGATGATGGGGTCGGAGCGGCGAAGCATGATCATCAGCGACGAAGAGAAAAAAACAACCGCCTACCACGAGGCGGGGCACACGCTGGCGGCCAAAATGATTCCCGGAACCGATCCGGTTCACAAGGTGACGATTATCCCAAGGGGCATGGCTTTGGGGGTGACTCAACAGCTCCCCGAAAAAGACAAATATATGCAGTCGAAAAAGCAGGCCGAGGACATGATTGCCATTTTGATGGGAGGGCGTTGCGCGGAGGAACTTATTTTCGCCGAGCAAACCTCGGGGGCTGGAAACGACCTTGAAAAGGCCACCGATATCGCCCGCCGGATGGTCTGCGAATGGGGAATGTCCGAACGTCTCGGGCCGCTCACTTTCGGCAAAAAAGAGGAGCAGATATTTCTCGGCAGGGAGATTGCCCAGCACCAGGACTACAGCGAATCGACGGCGGTCATGATCGACGATGAAGTGAAAAAAATTGTTGTCACCAATTACGAACGGACAAAAAAACTGCTCAAAGACAATCTGGACAAACTCCATCATCTGGCCGAGGCCCTCTTGGAGCAGGAATCGCTGGACGGTGATCAGATCGACCGGGTAATCCGGGGCGAGAGGCTTCCGCCTCTTCCCAAACCAGTTTCGGGCCAACCGATTGAGAAAAAAGTCCCCGTTGCTACGAAGGAAAACTCACCGACCGCCGGCATTCATCCAGCCCCACAACCGGGAAAGGCATGACCTCCCCAAAAATAATGGGCATTTTGAACTGCACTCCAGACTCGTTTTTGGACGGCGGCAAATATTCCGGCGTGTCTGCCTTGGCTGACCGTGCGTTTCAGATGGAAAACGAAGGGGCCGACATCATCGATATCGGCGGCGAGTCGACACGGCCAGGGGCCGCCCCCGTTGAAATCGATGAGGAACTTAGGAGGACCATTCCGGTGATCGAGGCGATCCGCAAACGTTCCGGCGCCGCCGGTATTCCCATCTCCATCGACACCACCAAGGCCCGTGTGGCGATGGAAGCGGTCACGGCGGGGGCGACAATGATCAACGATGTCAGCGGTTTTCGGGCCGACCCCGAGATGGCGGTCGTTGCCGCCGAAATGAAGGTGCCGGTTGTCCTGATGCATTCCCGCGGCACACCGCAGACCATGCAAACCATGACCGATTACCGGAATGTGGTCGATGATGTCATGGCCGAACTCAAACAATCGGTCGATCGGGCGCACAAGGCGGGCCTCAAAAAAGATCAGATCCTTATCGATCCCGGCTTCGGTTTTGCGAAAACTTTTGAGCAGAACATCGAGATGTTACGAAACCTGAAACGCTTCCGGGAAATGGGTTATCCCATCATGATAGGCCTTTCGCGCAAAAATTTCGTCGGCATCATGACCGGAGAGGAGAAGGCCTCGGGGCGTCTGGCAGGAAGTCTGGCCTTGGCCTTTTACGCGGCCATGCAGGGGATCGATATTTTGAGGGTGCACGATGTGGCGGAAACAAGGGACGTAGTGCTTGCGTTTCGGCGTTTATTCAATTAATTTTAATCCAATCATCATGAAAAAACTATTCGGCACCGATGGAATAAGAGGAAAGGCCAACCGTTATCCCATGACCCCGGAGGTGGCCCTCTCGCTCGGTCAGGCCATCGCCGTCCACTTTTCCCGGAAAAAGGGGGGAGGAAGAATCGTCATTGGCAAGGACACCCGGCGCTCCAGCTACCTGTTCGAATACGCCCTCTCGGCGGGCATCAGTTCCATGGGGGCGCAGGCCATTTTAACCGGCCCTCTGCCGACCCCCGGCATTGCGTTTCTCACCACGGCCATGCGGGCTGACGCTGGGGTGGTGATTTCAGCTTCGCACAATCCTTTCGAAGACAACGGGATCAAATTTTTCGATCACGAGGGTTTCAAACTTTCCGACGAAGTGGAATTACAGATGGAGGAATATGTTTTTTCCTCCCATGACGACTCGACAAAACCAACCGGATCTGTGATTGGTCGGGCCGTCCGCATCAAGGATGCGGTGGGGCGCTACGTTGAATTTCTCAAGTCGACCTTTCCAAAAAAACTCAATCTCAAGGGCTTCAAGGTGGTTGTCGACTGCGCCAACGGCGCGGGCTACAAGGTGGGGCCTCTCCTCTTTTCGGAAATGGATGCGGAGGTGATTGCCATCGGTTGCGAGCCCAATGGAACCAATATCAACGACCGGTGCGGCGCCTTGCACCCCGAAAAAACAGTAGAGATGGTCAAAAAGACAAAGGCCGACATCGGCATTGCCATCGATGGCGACGGCGACCGGGTGATTTTATGCGACGAGAAGGGCGAAATTGTCGACGGCGACCGTGTTTTGGCCCTCTGCGCCCTTGAACGAAAAAAAGAGGGAAAGCTCCACAAAGACACCGTGGTGGGAACCGTCCTGAGCAATATGGGGCTGGAGATTTACCTCAAGGAAAATAATTTGAAGCTCATCCGCACCAAGGTGGGGGATCGTTCCATCGTAACCGAAATGAAAAAGCACGGGTATACCCTGGGGGGCGAGCCGTCGGGACACCTTATTTTCATGGATCTGGCCACCACCGGCGACGGCTTCATCGCCGCGCTTCAGGTGCTGGCTTACATGCTTAAAATGCAAAAACCCCTCTCTGAGCTGGCCCACCAGATGCCGGTCTTTCCGCAAGAGACCAAGAACATCAAGATAAAGGAAAGAAAAGCGCTTGAATCAATCGCCCCCTTGCAAAAGGAGCTCAAGGCGGTGGAAAAGGATCTGTCGGGAAAGGGGAGGGTGATTCTCCGCTATTCCGGAACGGAGCCCCTTTTGCGCATCACCATTGAAGGGGAGAATGAAAAGATGGTGAAGAAAAATCTGGAACGATTGTCCGATTGCATTGAGGCAAATCTGTGATCCCCCGTCCCCGTCTCGGCGTCAATATCGACCACATTGCCACCCTGCGTGAGGCGCGAAAATGCGGCATTCCCGATCCGATCGATTCGCTGGTCATCCTTGAAAAATGCGGCGTCGATCAGGTGACCCTCCATCTCCGTGAGGACCGGCGCCATATTCAGGACCGCGATCTTGAGCAGGTCGTCCAAAAAGCGCGGATTCCCGTCAATCTGGAAATGGCCTTGACCGGTGAGATGGTCGAAATCGCCCGGCAGGCCGCCACGCGGCAAGCCGCCTCGGCCCGAAACTTAAAGCCGACCACGGCGACAATTGTTCCTGAAAAGCGACAGGAAATCACCACCGAGGGGGGGCTCGATTGCCGGAGCAATATTCATCTTCTTGAAGAAGAAACCCCGCGCCTCAAAGAAAAAGGGATTCGGGTAAGCCTGTTTATCGATCCGGATCGAACGCAGATCGATCTCGCGGCAAAGTTAGGGGCGGATGCGGTGGAGTTGCATACGGGAACTTACTGTGAGGCGTTTGCACGAGTAACCCCGCCCCCTGTCCCCCTCCCCCAAGGGGAGGGGGGAATTACCCCCTCTCCCTTGAGGGGAG
>JACQOY010000158.1 GCA_016207765.1 Deltaproteobacteria bacterium
ATGCTGGTATCCACCGAGGTGACCAATTCTTCGCGAATTGCATCGAGCGGCGGATTGGTGACCTGCGCGAACAATTGCTGAAAGTAATTGAAAAGGTTCTGCGGACGATCGGACAAGACCGCCAGCGGGGCGTCGTTTCCCATTGAGCCGATCGCCTCCTCGCCATTGACCGCCATGGGGGCCATGAGGAGGTTCAAGTCCTCGTTGGTGTAGCCGAAGATGAGTTGCCGTCTGGTCACCGTGTCGTGGTCGGGCTCCGGCAGATGGGACGAAGGGGGGAGGTTTTCCAGCAGAACCAGATTTTCCTTCAACCATGTGCCATAGGGTTTTTCACGGGCGAGTTTTGTTTTCAACTCTGCGTCGTCGATTACTCTCCCGGCGCTGATATCGACCAGAAACATCTTGCCCGGTTGGAGGCGCCCCTTCATCACCACATCCTCGGGGGGAATGTCGAGGACGCCGACCTCCGAGGCCATGACGACAAGATCGTCTTTCGTGACGTAGAAGCGGGAAGGTCTCAGACCATTTCGATCGAGAACGGCTCCAATCACCGTTCCATCGGTAAACGCAATGGACGCGGGGCCGTCCCACGGTTCCATCAGGCATGAATGGTATTCATAAAAATCCTTTTTCTCCTGCAACATCGATTCGTGTCCGCTCCATGCCTCGGGGATCATCATCATCACGGCATGCGGCAGGGATCGTCCGCCCATTACCAGCATTTCGAGGGCGTTGTCGAAAATGGCCGAGTCCGAGCCGCCGTCGCGCACAACGGGGAGAACATTTTTGATTTCGTCGCCGAAAATTTCCGACTCAAACAACGTCTCGCGAGCCCGCATCCAGTTGATGTTGCCGCGCAGGGTGTTGATTTCGCCGTTGTGGGCAATGTAGCGGAACGGGTGAGCCAGCTCCCAATTGGGAAAGGTGTTGGTGGAAAAACGTGAATGGACCAGCGCCAACGCCGACTTCATCGTCGGATCTTTCAGATCGGGATAAAAGGGGGTCAGTTGCGTGGACATCAGCATTCCCTTGTAGATAAGGGTCCGGCAGGAGAGGGAAGGGATGTAGATTTGCGCGTGATCTTTAAGCCCCGATTTGCGAATGGCATTTTCAAAGCATTTGCGGATGACAAAAAGCCGCCTCTCCAGCGCCGTTTCATCGCGTGCCTTGGGGTTTCCCTGCAAAGCCGGTCCGTCTTTTCCCATTCCGACGAAGAATTGTTTGAAAACCGGCATCGCCTCTTTGGCGGTCTGGCCGATCATCGAATCGTCGTGCGGTACGGTGCGGAAACCGAGGAAAATCTGCCCCTGTTCTTCAACTATTTTTTTGAGAATGGCTTCGGCTTTTTCCCTCTGAGCGGCATCGGACGGCAAAAAGAGGGTGCCGACGCCGTATTCACCCGGTTTGGGCAACTTGATTTTCAGTTTTTCGCCTTCTTTGGCGAGAAACTCGTGGGGGACCTGCATGAGAATTCCCGCCCCGTCGCCGGTGTTGACTTCGCACCCGCAGGCGCCCCGATGTTCCAGGTTGTTCAGCGCGAGAATGGCTTTTTCAATGATATCGTGCGACTTTTTCCCCTTCATCTGGACGACAAAACTGACGCCGCAGGCGTCATGTTCCATTTCGGGGGCGTAGAGCCCTTTTTGGGCGGCGTTTTCCCGGTCCTTGAGCCTTTGTTGGAGGTTTTTGGGCATAAAAGTGAAATTTTTGCTCGTTAAGCTGAATTGACAACCTATCCTTTATTTTTTGTCGATTTCAAGCGGTTTTTTCCTGCAGACGGGCAACTTGTAACTGTGTAGAATGTTTCGCTTAACACATTTGCCGGCCCATTTGACTTGATGAACGAGGAAATTTCAATAGCCTGTCCCTATTGCGGCGAGGCGATCATCATCGAACCCGAACCGGGCGATGAAACCGTTGAGTATATCGAGGATTGTCACGTCTGTTGTCGGCCCATTGTGATCACCGTTTCTTATGCGGAAAATGGGAGCACCGTCAGCGCCCGCAGGGAGAATGAATAGCCGAACTTTTTCAGGTCCTCTCTCCAAACAGAATTCGGTCTAGGGAGAAGCGTCCCGGCCCTCCGCATAGAAGCAAAACGGCAATACAGAAATAGACAGCCGCCAACTCGTAAGCGGACTGCCCCACGAACGGATCGCCGCGGATGATGGCGTGCGTCCAGACCGCAACCGCCATGGTGCAGGCAATGCCGAAGGAGGCCAGAGGCGTTAGAAGTCCCAAAATCCAGGCGAGCCCGCCGCCGAATTCCGAGACGGCCGCCAACGCCTGAAAAATGCCTGGAATAGCGGCATCGGGTCCCATCCACCCGAACGGGTTTTGGATTTTCCCGAAGCCGTGATGCATGAAGGCCAACCCCGCCACAAGCCTTAAAAGAAGAAGGCCCGTGGAGGGACCACAGGATAATGGATACGGTTTGAACAAGTTTTTCATTTTTTTCCTTTGTGTCCGCTTTTTACCATGCCGGCAGTCCTGCGCCAATAATTTTTATTGACTGGAAAATGGACGGCATCGTCCGATTTTAGGACGGTTCCTTCTCTTTCCTTCCTGTAACTCCTTGATTTTTCGTAGCCGGATGTATGGCACATGTTTTGCATTGTCTGAACCTGCATAAACGGGTCTTGAATTTTATGTCCAATTGGTTATAATGGCCATGAAGGTTACTTTTTACACCACATCATCGGGGCGTTCTCCTGTATTAGATTACATTCAGGAATTGCCGAAGCAGGAAAGGGCCCGACTGTTGGAGGCGCTTGAACAGGTTGAAAATTTTGGATTTGAAGCCGTGCGGGTCCGTTTTCGGCAGATAGAAAGCAAACTTTGGGAAATAAAGGTATCGGCTCATCGCATTTTCTATGTGCTGATTGACGGAGACGAAATGATTTTGCTTCATGCGTACCGGAAGCAGGGGCAAAAGTTGCCACTGCATGAAAGGGATGTGGCCATTAAAAGAATGAACGAGGTTTGATGATCAAGGGCAAACGAAAAAGAATTGAACTAAAAGAAGTATTGAAAAACGAGCTGAAAGACGCCGAATTCAGTTTTTATTTTGAACGGGAACGGGCTATCAGCGAAATTGCCCGGCTGGTTCGTGATGCGCGGTTGAAGGAGGGGCTGACGCAGACACAACTGGCTATCAAGGCCCAGTCCAGCCAAACAGTGATCGCCCGCCTGGAATCGGGCTCGGACCGCCGTATTCCCTCGCTTGATTTACTGGAAAGAATTGCTCGTGCTCTGAAGGCCCGGTTGATGGTGAGTTTTGCGTACAAGAAAGCCGCATAGCTTGCTGTTTATCATTGCGATCAATGGCCTCGTTTTTTTATTCTCGCCTGTCCGAGCGGTCTGTGGCACCATTTTCGTCATGTTGACCTACGCCAAGAAGACCAAGATTTATATGGGGTGCTTGCACTAAAAACCATGAACCGTGAAAAAGCCAGATTGTTTGCCAAGGAGTGGCTCCCAGCCTGGACTGGAAACCAGCCCGAAAAGCTCGCCTCGTTTTATACGGAGGATGCGTTTTACTCGGACTCGAATGTGCCGCAGGGGCTTAAAGGCAAGAGTCAGATCCTTGCCTACTTTCGAAAGTTATTGGCCAAAAATCCC
>JACQOY010000159.1 GCA_016207765.1 Deltaproteobacteria bacterium
AGAATATATATCTATATAAATACAATTAGGGGGAAACAACCATGGAATTCAAAATCACCAAAAAAGATTTTCTTGAGGGCTTAAGTCAAACCCAGGGGGTTGTTGAAAAGAAAAACACCATGCCTGTTTTGTCGAATGTTCTTCTTGAGGCCGAAAAACAGGGTTTGAAAATTTCCGCAACCGACCTTGAAGTGGCGGTTGTTTGTCAATGCCCCGCGCAAATTCTCGAAGCGGGAAAGATCACTATTCCCGCCCGGAGCCTTCACGACATTGTCCGTGAGGTGGATCAATCCGAGATTACCGTCAAGGCCGACAATCGGGACCGTCTGGAATTGGCTTCCGGCTCGTCCCTTTTCAAGATTCCCGGTTTGAACGCCAAAGAATTTCCGGCCCTTCCCGTCGTTACGGCCAAAAGTGTTGAAATCCCGTGTGAGATTCTTCGGAACATGGTGGAAAAAACCTCTTTTTCGATGTCCGCTGATGAAACCCGCTACAACCTGAACGGTGTCCTCCTCCAAAAGGAAAAAGAGGGGGAAATTCGCATGGTGGCGACCGATGGACACCGGTTGGCCTTGGTTGATCAAAAAATTCCCGCCGGGTTTGACGCCGTGAAGGCAATTATTCCGCGGAAGGGGGTTTCCGAACTCAAGAAGATGGTGTCAGGGGAGGGAAGCTTCGAATTGGCTTTAAGCCCGAAAAACCTCTTTGCCAGACGGGGAAATGTCACCCTGACTGTCCGGTTGATTGACGGCGAGTATCCCGATTACTCCCGTGTCATTCCGAAAGACAACGACAAGATCGTCTCAATTCCCCGGGAACCGTTTATCGGCGCCTTGAGACGCGTTTCCCTCCTGTCCAACGAACGCTCGCGCGGTGTTGTCCTGTCGGTTTCTCCCGCCCACCTGGAGGTTTCGACAAACAATCCCGACTTGGGGGAGGCGCGCGAAGAGATAGCCATCGATTACAAGGGACCGAACATGAATATCGGCTTCAACGCCCGGTATTTTCTTGATGTTTTGGACGTGGTTCGCGACGAAAAAATCGTTTTGGCGTTCAAGGATGAACTGTCCCCCTGCCTGATCCTTTCGGAGTACGACCGGGGCTTCCAAAGCGTCATCATGCCGATGAGGATATGATCTTTTTGTGCATCTTAAATCCCTCTTGCTGAAGAATTTCCGTAATTACAGGGACCAACAGGTACAACTCCATTCGAATTTCAATTTTATTTTCGGAAAAAACGCCCAGGGGAAAACGAATCTTCTCGAGGCGATCTATTATCTCGGTTATCTCAAGTCCTTTCGTACCTCAACCCGGGATCATCTCTTGTCACGCGGGGGATCAACGGCGGTTATCGAGGCCGATGTGGACATACCGCCTATTTCGCATCAAATCCGGATTCTTTTCGAGGCGAAAAAAAGGGAGGTTTGGCTCAACAAAAAAAGGCCGCAACTCTTTCGGGACTATTACGGCCTTGTCCCGATTCTGCTTTTCGAGCCGGGGGAGGTCTACCTTTTTCGAGAATCCCCCTCGCAGAGGCGCCGATTCATGAATCAGGCGGTTTTTTTGGATTATCCCCCTTCCCTTAAAACATTACGGGCCTATGACGAGGTTCTGGCGCAAAAGAACCGAATCCTAAAAGAGGGGGGCGGCTCTGTCGCCTTGGAAATCTGGAATGAGCAACTGGTCCAGCTGGGGGCCCGCATCATCAGACAGCGGATTGAGTGGATCCAAAAAATGAGCGGGGAGATGGAAGGGGAATATCGAAATCTTTCCCTGGGTGGCGAAAAGGTGATGATTCGTTATGACTCGAGCGTTCCTGTTTTGGACAAAGAGATGTCGGAAGAAAAAATCCTTGAAGCCCTCCGGTTGACAGTACGCGAAAAAGAGGGGGAAGAGAAAAGACGGGGGGAATCGGTAGTAGGACCGCATCGGGATGATTTTTCGTTGATTATCGATGATCGATCGGTCGGCGAATTCGGGTCACAGGGGGAAAACCGTTCAGCCATTATTGCCCTCAAACTTTCGCAGATCAAACTCTATGAAAAAGAGCACCAAAAGACCCCCATTTTTCTTCTCGATGATGTTGTTTCCGAGCTCGATTTGGGGCGGACACAAGGGCTTTTTTCCACCCTTCAAACCACCCCCGGACAGGTCCTTATTACCGCCACCGAAAAGTCAAAATTACTGAGTAATTTCAAAGAGAAAGGGGCTTACTTTTTGGTTGAAGCGGGGGAGGTTCGTGTGTTAGGTTGAGATGGCTATTTATAGGGGCTAGCGTCGCCCCCTCCACCGGCAAAGCCGGCGGAGCCTCCCCCTCACCGCCGCTTTGCGGCTGGTTAAAATTATGACTCCATTGAACGCCTCGTCGCAAACGTATGACGCCTCCTCCATCCGTGTTTTGGAGGGGTTGGAAGCGGTGCGCAAACGCCCCGCGATGTACATCGGTTCCACGGGACCGGCGGGTCTTCATCACCTTGTCTACGAGCTGGTTGATAACAGCATTGACGAGGCGCTGGCCGGTTTTTGCGACGACATCAAGGTAACCATCCACATCGACAACACCATAACGGTTGAGGATAACGGGCGCGGCATTCCGGTGGATATACACCCCACCGAAGGAGTCTCGGCGGCCGAGGTGGCGCTCACCAAACTTCATGCCGGCGGCAAATTCGAAAAGAGCGCCTACAAGGTTTCCGGCGGTTTGCACGGCGTGGGGGTTTCCTGTGTCAACGCCCTTTCGGAAAAACTGGAACTGGAAATTCGCCGCGACAACAAGGTTTACCAGCAGTCCTATCAGAGAGGCGTCCCGGACGCCCCGCTCAAAGAGGTGGGGACCACCGACAAGCGCGGAACCAAGGTCTGGTTCAAGGCAGACCACGAAATTTTCGAATCGATCGAATTCAGCTTCGACATTCTTTCGCAGAGGCTTCGCGAACTTTCTTTTTTGAACCGGGGCGTCAAAATTTTCGTCCGCGACGAGCGGACCGAGAAAGAGCACCTTTTCGAATACAAGGGGGGAATTGTCAGTTTTGTCGAATTCTTGAACCAACGAAAAGCGCCGGTACATCAAAAGGTCATCTATTTTGAAGGGGAGAAGGAAGGGGTCATTGTCGAGGTGGCCATGCAATGGAATGACGGCTACAACGAGAGTGTTTTTTCCTTTGCCAACAACATAAACACCGTCGAAGGGGGGACTCATCTGTCGGGTTTCCGTTCGGCCATGACCCGGTGTATCAACGCCTATGCGGAAAAGGGGGGACAGCTTAAAGGTCTGGAAGAGAAGCCCTCGGGTGAGGATATCCGCGAGGGGCTGACGGCGATTATCAGCATCAAGATTCCCGAACCGCAATTTGAGGGGCAGACAAAGGCCAAGCTGGGCAACAGCGAGGTCGAAGGGATTGTCAAACAGTTGGTGAACGATCATTTCGGCTCCTACTTGGAGGAGCATCCGGGGGATGCCAAAAAGATTGTGCTGAAGGTGGCGGAAGCGGCCCGCGCGCGCGAGGCGGCGAGGAAAGCGCGTAATCTTGTCCGCAGAAAAAGCGCGCTCGATGTCGGTTCGCTCCCCGGAAAACTGGCTGACTGCCAGGAAAAAGATCCGCGATATGCGGAGCTTTATATTGTCGAGGGTGACAGCGCCGGAGGTTCGGCCAAGCAGGGACGTGACCGGAAAAACCAGGCGATTCTTCCGCTCAAGGGAAAAATCCTGAACGTCGAAAAGGCGCGGTTCGACAAAATGCTCTCCTCCGAGGAGATCCGCGTTCTGATCACCGCGCTGGGGACAGGCATCGGCGAGACCGATCACAACATCGAAAAACTCCGCTATCACAATATTGTCATCATGACCGATGCCGATGTGGACGGATCGCACATCCGCACCCTGCTTCTCACCTTTTTCTACCGCCACATGCCGCAGGTGATTGAGAGGGGGCATTTGTTTATCGCCCAGCCTCCGCTCTACCGGCTTAAAAAAGGGAAGACCGAGACCTACCTAAAGGACGATCAGACCCTGAAGGAATACCTGATTGAATTCGGCGTTGAGGGGGTGAAGATCAAAACACGGGGGAAGGAAATCGGCGGAAAGCCGCTGGCCGATCTGGTCCGTCTGCTGATCGGCTATGGGCAGATCATGGACCGGGTGGAAAAGCGCTACGACCCGCGCATTGTTCTGGCCCTGGTGCGTGGAACGAGAATGGACCGCGAGTTGCTCAAGGATGAAACGGCCCTTGGTCTGGAGCTGGATAAACTCCGCATCTTTCTCAAAGAGGAAGTCGATGAGATGAATCATTACACCGAGGAAAACCTCCCCGACGAGGAACATTCTTCGCGCCGGATTGTTTTCAAGTCCACCTACAAGGGGGCGCGCCGGACCACCACGATCGACGACGAATTTCTGGCCACTGCCGAAATCCATCAGCTTCAAAAAATGGAGAAGGAATTCCGCGAGCTGGGAGAAGGGCCTTATCAGATATGGCATGATGAAAAGCGTTTTGTGGTGAAACGGCTTGAACAGGTGCGCGATTATGTTCTGGGCGAGGGGAAGAGGGGATTGACCATTCAACGCTACAAGGGGCTGGGGGAGATGAATCCCCAGCAATTGTGGGATACCACCATGAACCCCGAGACGCGCACGCTGTTGAAGGTCCAAGTGGAGGATGCCGTGGAATCGGACCAGATTTTCACTGTTTTGATGGGCGACCAGGTTGAACCCCGCCGCGAGTTTATCGAGCAGAATGCCTTGAATGTCCGGAATTTGGATATTTAATCGGCAAACCCCTTTCCCTCCCCCCGCGGATCCGAAATGGTGAGGGTCCTCTTTTCGTTCTGGATGATCAACGCCTGAACATTGCCCGTCGACGGTTGTTCCTCAATGGTTCCCTGTGCGGCCAACGCCTCCCGAATGCCTTTCGAAATTTCCGGTTCGGCCAAAATTTTATCGGCTGTCGGTGAGTAGTAGATTTTCGGCTTGGCGATTGCGCCGCCGAGCGACGCCTTCCAGTCCCACATAAACAAAAAAACCTGAAAGAGATTGACCGGAATGTTAAAACCCCCCGGCGTTCCGATGACGATATACGGTTTTCCCTTTCTCAACACGATCGACGGCGACATGCTGGAGAGCGGCCGGCGGCCGGGGCGTATGGCATTGGGACTCCCAGGTTTCAGGGAGAAATCGGCCATCTCGTTGTTCAGGATAATCCCTGTTCCGGGGACGACGACCCCCGAACCGAACGGGCTGTTTAGGGTGTTCGTCATCGAGGCGATATTTCCTTCTTTGTCGATGACACTCAAATGGGTTGTATGCGTCGCAATGTTCGAACTGGTATCGCCCAGGGCGATTTCACGGTAATAGAAATAGTCTTTGATTCCCCGCATCACCAGATCAAACGCCGCCGGGGAAAAAGGACGGGCATCGCTTAGATTGTTGATGATGGCTTTTTTAAACAAGAGGGCGATGGCGGCGCCGCCCGCGCTGGGGGGAGGGGCGCTGATGATCTCGTAGGGTTCCCGTTCGAACTGGTAGGGCTTGCGGAAAAAAACCTGATAATTCCGCAGATCGGCCGCCGAAATGAGGCCGCCGTTCTTCTTCATGAATCCGGAGATTTCTTTGGCAAGGGGGCCGCTGTAAAAGCCCTTCGCCCCGTCTTTCCGGATCGCCTCCAGGGTATCCGCCAAGTCGGCCTGCACGATCTCCCCTTTTGCCTTCTCAAACGGCTCGAGATAGATGGCCGAGATGGCCGGATCTTCCTTAAGCTGAGAAGAGGACCGGCTGATCTTCTCTTTCAATTTTCCCCTGATCGGCATCCCTTTTCGCGCCAAGTCGATTGCGGGATAAATCAGTTCATCCCATGCCCTTAAGCCCCACTTTTTATGGATGGTCTCCATTCCCTTTACAAATCCGGGAACCGCGACGGAAAGGATCCCGCGGTGGAGCCGGGACGGATTTTTCCGATAGAACTCTTCGGATGCGGCGCCGGGCGCCACCTCGCGATAGTCGACAAAGGAATATTTTTTGCTCTTTGCGTCGTAATAGAGAAGAAATCCCCCCCCGCCGACGCCGGAATTAAACGGTTCCACCACCCCCAGGGCAAAGGCGGTGGCAATGGCGGCATCGGCTGAATTCCCCCCTTTTTTGAGGATGTTCATCCCAACCCGGCTTGCCTCCGGATGGGCCGATACGACCGCCGGCTGATAGGCACGCGCCGGAAGAGCGATGATGAGAAGAAGGATTGTGATGAAAAGCTTTTTCATGCTAAAACGCCCCTTCAAGCGAAC
>JACQOY010000152.1 GCA_016207765.1 Deltaproteobacteria bacterium
GCTATCGGCTGGCCGGTTGCCGAAAAAGGAAAGGAAGTGGCGAAAACGGAATTTGATGCATGGATTACCATCCAGCGCTCCCACGCCATCGCCAACGGTGTCTTTGTCGCTGCGGTCAACCGGACCGGGCTGGAAGAAAACCTCGATTTCTGGGGGGGATCCTTTGTCGCCGATCCGTTTGGCAAGATTTTGCAACAAGCGTCGCACGATCGGGAGGAGATTATTCTTGTTGATTGCGATCTCTCCCGCATTGAAGAGGTGCGGGAGTCGTGGCCGTTTCTGGATTGTCGGAGAATGAAAATTGCAGAACCGAAATGACCCCTGTAGGGGCGTATTGCCCCAAGGAGGGACCACTTCGTGGCAATACGCCCCTACCGCCGTTATGCAAACACCGAGACAATTAGGTTACCGCATGCCCGCCGAATGGGAGCCGCACGAGGCCACGTGGCTTAGTTGGCCCCACAACATTGAAACCTGGCCCGGCAAGATGGAACCGATTCCGGGCATCTGGATCGAAATGATCCGTCATCTTGTCACCGGTGAAAAAGTTCATCTCAACGTGAATGATGAAGAAATGGAGAAGGAGGCGAGGTATCTCCTTAAAAAGGCCGATGTAAATTCAAGCCGCGTCTTATTTCACCGGATTCCCACCGACGACTGCTGGATGCGCGACTGCGGGCCGATATTTGTGGTGCGCTCTGCTCCCCTCCTTTGTAAGGAGGGGGTGGGGGAGGTAGAATCACGACGCGCTCTACCCCACCCGACCTCCCCTTACAAAGGGGAGGAGTTGGCACTCACCCACTGGAAATTCAACAAGTGGGGGGGAAAATATCCCCCATGGGATCTGGATGACGCTGTCCCCGAAAAAATTGAGAAGGCGCTTCAAATCCCCTCGTTCAAAAATGACATGGTCCTCGAAGGGGGTTCAATCGATGTGAACGGGCAGGGGACGCTTCTGACAACCGAGCAGTGTCTTCTGAACAAAAACCGGAATCCACATCTGACAAAAGCGGGAATCGAACGGAATCTCGGTGATTATCTCGGTGCCACAAACATTCTCTGGCTTAAAGAGGGGATCGTGGGGGACGATACCGACGGGCATATCGACGACATTGCCCGGTTTGTGAATCCCACCACTGTGGTCACGGCTGTTGAAGAAAATCCACATGATGAAAATTACAAAATTCTTCAGGAGAATTTAAAAAGGCTTCAACGGATGAAGGATCAGAACGGCAAACCCTTGAAAATTATCCCCCTCCCCATGCCGGGGGCCGTGTATTATGAGGGCCACCGCCTTCCCGCCAGTTACGCAAATTTTTACATTGCCAACAAAGTGGTTTTGCTTCCCACCTATCATCATGCCAACGACGATCGGGCACGGGCGATTTTGCAGGATTTTTTTCCGGATCGAAAGGTAATCGGCATTAACGCCACGGATTTTGTCTGGGGTCTTGGCGCCTTTCACTGCGTGACGCAACAGCAACCTGCCGGGTAAATTCATAGTAAAAAAAATAATAAAATCAACCGGTTAAATAGCCGTTTTCCGGCAAATCTTTTTTTGCTTTTAAAATTTTTATTTTGAAAGATATAGCAACTTTTTGACGTTACCCACCGATAAGGATAAAAGGTTATCGTTGTCCCCGCTGACTTTCCTGGATAGGGGCGTCGGCGGTGTGATACGACTGAAAGGAGATATTTATGTCAAAGGTAGATTGGAAACCCGTTGCCGGTTTCGGTGCACAGGGGGGCGTGGCTTGGGCCAACCATGAGCAATTGATCGGTGAAGGAGGCGTGGAGGTCTCCGCAGGAGGAGGCTTGGGATTTGCCCCTCGGCTTGCTGATCAAGTCAAATTAAAAGAGATCACGGCTTTTACCCCAATTGATCCTGCCCATTATTTTAATCTGGTGGCCGCCGGTGGTGTCAAAGCCGACGGTAATGAGTATGGATTCGCGATCACGCCGCATGTGAAGGTTTTAGGCGGCAACACCGTGATCAATGGAGGACCTGTCATGGGCTATCGCGCTAATTTGCCGGTCGGCAATGTCGGGGTGCAGGCCGATTTGAATAACCAGGTTGTGTACGGCGGTGAATTTCACTTCTTCGTTTTTGGCGGGCGCGTGCTGTTTGATCCGCAAGGTTTTTCTTCGGCGAGCCTTGGGATCGATATTGGGTATTGAGGTTTAAAAGTAATGTAGCGCAACCCAGTACGAAAAGGCGTTGGCGGTGGTGTGAAAAAAGATCGACGCCGTGATCGTGCCCCGTTTTTCTTTCAGCCATCCGAAGGCAAGCGCCGGGAAAAAAATGAAGAGGTGCCACCACTCGATACGGATGAGGCTGTGGGAGATTGCAAAGACCAGGGAGGTTACGATCAGTCCGGGGCCGACGGAGGCTCCCAGAAGCCGCCAACGTTTCCCGAAGGCCTCGTTCATCCGTCCCAAAAAAAAGCCGCGAAAGAAAAATTCCTCCGGCAGAGCCACAAGGAGAAGTTGGGAAAAGACCCATTCGGCCGGTTTTGGGAAAGAGGCCGGATGGTAGCCGAAGGAAAAAAACATTTTCTGATAGAAGTGGTTTCCCGCCAGGGCCGGCGCAAAAATAATCACTGCAAAGACCGCAAAAAGGGCAACAGATCTTCCAAAATCGGAAAGGGAATGATCGAGGAAGGCGATTTTTTCCTTTTTGAAAAAATAAATCGTCAGCGGCGTATAGAGCAAAAAGACCGCCGGGATCAGGGAGGTGTTTTCGGAAATCCAGGGAACCCCCTTAAGGCGATAGGCAACAATGCAGACCGCCATCACAACGGCCCAGGCGATGGCTGGTTCGGTGAGGATTTTTTTGTTCACAATAAGCCTTATACGGGATATTTCTTTTTCCAATACCGCCAGAGGAACAGCCCAAGGGTGATAAAAACGACGCCCGTTATCTGCGATGTCGAAACAATTCCCCCAAAATAAACGCCGCGGTCAACATCGCCGCGCAAAAATTCGATGAAAAAACGGAAAAAGGCGTAGGTCATGAAGAAGGTCAGCATCACCTGCCCCTCGAATTTTTTTCGTTTGTCCACCCAATGGACAACCATAAAGGTAATGGTGGCGTTGATCATGTCGTAGATTTGCGTGGCATGAAGGGCTTGTCCCGGAAACTCACGCCCGGCGTCGGATGAGGAATTGGTGAAGGTCAAATGAATAAAAAAATCGGTAGGCGTGCCGTAACAACAGCCGGCCCCCAGACAGCCGATCCGGACAAAAAAGACAATGAGGGGGCAACCAAGGGCAACGAGGTCGCAATATTTAAGGATCGGGAGTTTGCGTATCTTCAGATAGCCGATAACCCCCAAAAGGATGCCGATGAAAACGCCGTAACCGACAAACCCCCCCCGCCAGAAATGAAACACATAGGTTGGGTGTTCCCAGTAGTAATCGGGCGCTTCGACAAACACATGAAAAAGCCGCGCCCCGACAATGCCGACAATGGTTCCAACCATCGCCAGATCGAGCACCACTATTTGTGAAAGCCCTTTTTTGGGCGCCTGGTAATAGATATAAAAAGCGGCCGCAAGCGAGGCGACCATCACCATGAAAAAAAAGGTGGGAATCACGACGCTTTTGTAATGGATAAGGAATGGGAGCATTTTTTGACCAAAGGTTCGAAAAGTTCAAAGTTCGAACTGTTCAAGGTTCAGACTTTGAACTGTTTTAACTGTTTTAACCTTGAACTGTTTTAACCTTGAACTTTTAAATTTTTACGTTCCTTTCGTTGGTGGACAGCCATAATGAGCAACAGCCAGAAAACGCCCACCGTAATGGCGCTATCCGCGACATTAAAGGCGGGCCAAACCAGGTCGAAGTGAACGGGCAAGCCGAACAAATTCCAGTCGACCACCCTATTATTCCAGTGAAACGAAAGGAAATCAACGACCGATCCGCGAAAAATGCGGTCGGAAACATTCCCCAAGGCGCCGCCGAAGACCAGGGCAATCGGAAAAGCGGAGGCTCTGTCTTCGGAAGGAAGTTTTTTGAGGTAGGTGAAGAGAAAGAAAAGGGCCAGAATGGAAATGCCATAGAAAAAAATATCGCGATAGTCCGAATGCCACCCCGAAAGAATGCCGAACGCCGCCCCCTTGTTGCGGAAATGCACCAAGTCGAAGAGGTTCGGCCAAACGACGATCTTTCCACCGAGCGGAATATTTTTCAGGACAAGCCACTTGGTGCCCTGGTCGAGGGCGTAGATGAGGGGGGACAGGAAGAAAATCACGCCCAGTCTCATTTTCATTTTCATTGCACTGCCTCCACGCACCGGCCGCAAACCGTCGGGTGTTGCTTATTTTGTCCCACCTCAACGGAATAGTTCCAGCATCGTTCGCATTTTTTGCCCGTTGCCGTTTCCACCGCCACCTTCAGGGAGGGAACAACCCGGCTTTCGAGCTGGAAGGTGTCCAGCCTGTCCCGGATTTCCACCTGTGAGGTGATGAAAATCTGCGGCCATTCCCTTTCGTACTGCCTCAAAAAGGCGGTGGTCTCGGCACCGGCCGTCAGGAGAACCTTTGCATCCAGAGGATGGCCGATAATCTTTTTTTGCCGAGCCTGTTCAAGACTTTTAAGCACTTCATCACGGATGATGCCGATCCTCTCCCATCGGGCTTCAAGGTTGTTGTCGATCCAGTTTTGATGCTCCTCGGGCCAAGAGGCCAGAAAGACCGACTCCGGGAGGCCCCCCCCTGCAGAGAAGCTTGCGGA
>JACQOY010000156.1 GCA_016207765.1 Deltaproteobacteria bacterium
ATATGACAGACATCCAGCAACTTGGCCGCTATCTTTTGATGGAGAAAATCTCCAGCGGTGGAATGGCGACAGTTTACCGTGCAAAACTCTTCGGCGTTGAGGGGTTTGTCAAAGATGTGGCCATCAAAAAAATTCTCCCCCACTGGTCGGGAAACAGGGAATTCACCCATATGCTGGTTGACGAGGCCAAGGTCCTTCTTCATCTGACCCACGCCAACATCGTCCAGGTTTTTGAGCTCAACCGCGCGGACGACATCTACTATATCGTCATGGAGTACGTGAACGGGGTCGATCTCCGGGCCCTTTCGCAACGCTTGAAGGAAACCGGCGGCTTTCTGCCCCTTCCGCTTGTTTTTTTCATCGCCCGGCAAATATTGGCAGGCCTTCATTATGCGCACGAAAAAAAGGATCGGACCCAACAAAGTCTGGGAATTGTCCACCGGGATGTATCGCCGCAAAATATTCTCATCAGCTACGAGGGAGAAGTAAAGATCACCGATTTCGGCATCGCCAAAATTGTGGGGAAGACCTCCGAAACAGTGACCGGGACGCTGAAGGGGAAATTCGCCTATATGTCCCCGGAACAGGCGCTGGGACAAAAAGTTGACCACCGCACCGACCTTTTTGCCATGGGGATTCTCCTTTTTGAAATGGTCACCGGTGAACGCTGTTTCAAGGGGGACACCGACCTAGAGACGCTCGAGGCGGTCCGGCAGGCGCGTGTGACGTTTCCGCAGATATCGCACGAGCGTATTCCCGAACGCCTGCGGGAGATGATGATGAAGGCGCTCAAAAAAAACCGGGAGGAGCGTTTTGCCACCGCCGCCGATTTTCAGGCCGATTTGCGGGCCTTCGAAAATGAAATGGGATTTGGAGGTGGTGGATTTCAGGCGGCGTCGGGTGATCTGAAAAATTTTCTTACCGGACTTTTTGCCGACCGCATCGCCCGGCAAAGAAGGGAAGAGGAAGAACTTTCACAGAGGACAAAGGTCTATCTGGGAAAAAACGGGGAGGTGACCCGTTCTACCCCGGGGAAGACGAAGATTTTGGTGGGCGAAACCCGCTTGCTCAAGGGGGAGGATGCCGCCAAAACCGTGGTCAGTGTTGTACGGACGGTGATCTGGGATAATATACGAACAGTGATTGACGCGCTTCCGGGGACGATGGTCAGTGTCATTTCCGCAGTCAAACGCAAAAGGCCTTTGAGACCGTTTTTGATCGTCGGTGTGGTTGTCTTGGCGGCTATCCTGTTTTACGTTGGGGGGCGCCCGTTCGTCCGGTCGCCGGCTCCTGTTTCGAAAAAAAGGGTGAAAGAAATCGCTCAAGTTGTCAAAACCGCCGCCACCGGGGCTAGCCCCCTTGGGGCTCCCGGTTCGACGCCGATCCCCACCGGCGTGGGGTTTCGTCTGTTGACCGGTTACAATCTTCCCGCGGTTCCCGTTTCCGCCTCTGTTTCTGTTCCCGTTTCCGAACTGCCGGCGGTGCTGAAAATCGACGCTCCGAAGACAGTCATGTACGGCGGCGTAACGGTTGGGGTCAAGCCGTGGGGGAAGGTATCCATTCCGGGGGTCGGCTCGGGTATTGCCGAACCCCATTTTTCGCGAAAGAATATTCCGGTGGGGGATTACACCGTGCGTGTGACTTTTCCCCCCAAAAACAAGACCGTCTCAACAAAGATTAGCATTCGCGAAAATTCTCTGGTACGATGCAACGCCTCGTTTGGAGACAAGCCCGGTATTTCGTGTGATTGATTTGCTGTGTAATTTAGCAAGGGCTTGGCGCGTGAATTACATGCAACTCGTGGTGTTTCGCCGCAGAACGAGACATGCAAAATTATGTTTCGAACAATTCTTTTCTTCCTGATTTTTCTCATCGCTCTGCCTGTTTATGCCAATGATCTTGAAAAACAGGTCCGCGAGGTGAAACTCGACAACGGGTTGACGGCCCTTCTCATCAAGCGGGAAGGGGCGCCGATTTTTTCCGCCTATGTCCGCGTCAAGGTCGGCAATATCGAGGAGCCGGAGGGTTCTTCGGGCCTCGCCCATTTTTTTGAGCATATGGCCTTCAAGGGGACCCCCGAGATCGGTGTCCGCGACTACCCAAGGGAGGAAAAACTCCTCAAAGAAATGCACGCCGTTGGAGGTGATCTGGCGGCCCGGCGTCGAAAAGGGGAATCAGAGGAGGCGCTGAAATCGTTGGTCGACAAGCTTCATGTCCTTGAGGAGGAACATCAAAAACTTCTGGTGCAGAATGAATTTGTCCAGATCTATCAACGTAACGGCGGCAACGACGTGAACGCCACCACCAGCAACGATTTCACCAGCTACTATGTTTCTCTTCCCGCCAACAAAATGGAACTCTGGGCGCATCTGGAATCGGAGCGCCTTCTCCATCCGGTTTTGCGCGAATTTTACAAGGAGCGCGACGTGGTGGCGGAGGAGAGGAGGATGCGCTACGACAACGACCCGGACGGCCGGTTGTACGAGGCTTTTTTGTCCACCGCGTTCGACACAAGTCCGTACGGCAGAAACGTCATCGGCATTCCCGATGATATCCGTAATTACACCTTTGCCGCCGCCATGGCCTTTCGCGAAAAATATTACATCCCCTCGCGGATGGTGGTGACGGTAGCCGGCAATTTCGATTTCAGGGAGGCGGAAAGTCTGGTGAGAAAATATTTCGGTCGTCTCCCCAAAAAAGAGGATCAACCGCTTGTGTTTTCGCCGTGGAAACCCGATGGGAGGTACCCGCGCGAAAAAAGCATTGGAGGCAAAAACGAGCCCCGTTTTTATATCGGCTTTCACCGTCCCGCTTTTCCCCATCCCGATGACGAGGTGTTCGATGTTATTGAAACCCTTCTGTGCGAAGGACGGACCTCGCGCCTCTTTTCCCTTCTGGTGAGCGAAAAAAAACTGGCAAGCCGGGTTGACTGCTATGCGACACTGCCGGGGGCGCGTCTTGATTCGGTGTTTGCCTTTTACGCCGTTCCCCTGAAACCGGGCGACATGCCGCTGATTCAGCAAGAAATTCTCGGCCGGCTCGATCTTCTGAAAAATGAACCGGTCAATGCCGGGGAACTCGAAAAGATCAAGAATCAGATCGATGCCGACCTCATCTGGTCGCTCAAGGAAAACATGGGGCTTGCCTCGATGCTTGGTTATTTTCAAAGTCTGACCGGCGACTGGAGATATATCTATCGGTTGCGGACGCGGATTCACGAAATCACCCCCGCGGATGTGCAGAGGGTGGCCAAAACTTATTTTGTGCCGGGTCGGCGGGTGACGGTTTTTCTGGAGAAGGAATGAATCAGGTTTCCTCCCCTTTGTAAGGGGAGGTCAGGAGGGGTAGAGAAAGCGGTGAGTCTCCGCAACCCTCTACCTCCCCCGGCCCCTCCTTACAAAGGAGGGGAAGTTTCTATGCTACGTCGATTTACGAATACTGTTTTGATCCTGTTTCTGTTCGTCGGGGTTTCCTGCTCCCGTCCCCCCACCATCGCCGACCTCGAATCGTCCCCCCCGCCCGAGTTGAAAGAGCCGAAAGTATCGCTTCACACCTTTGACAACGGCCTCAAGCTTTACTTTCTCGAAAACCACGAACTCCCCACCTTTGAAATGGGGGCGTTGATCCATGTCGGGACCATTCATGAGCCGGACGGCAAACTGGGCCTGGTTACCCTGATGATGGAGGGGCTTAAAACCGGCGGGAGCCGGACGCGCACAGGGGACGAAATCGATCGGGAGCTCGAACAGGTGGCCGCGGATCTTTCGGCAAAGGCCGAGAAGGAATACTCAAGGCTCAAGATCAGAAGCTTAAGCAAGGATATCGACCTCGCTCTCGATATTTTTTTCGATCTCCTCAGGGAACCGGCGTTTGAGCCGGGAAAAATGGAAATCACCCGGAGTCGCATGTTCGAAGAAATCCGCCGAAGGAACGAAAAGCCGATGTCGGTGGCCAACCGCGAATTTCAGCAAAAACTTTTCGGCTCCGACAGTGTCTGGGCCCGGCAATACAAGGAAGAAACGGTCAAGGTGATAACACGGCAAGATCTGCAGAAGTTTTACGCGCAGGCGGTTGGGCCCGATCGCATCTGGCTGGCGGTCTCCGGGGATTTTTCCTTTGATGATTTGACGGCAAAGATTGAAAAAAGGATCGCCGGGTGGGCAGGGCGGGGGGCCGGGGATCTGCCGAAACCTTCTCCCGTAAAAAAGGAATGGGAAGCCTCTGTGAACCTGATTTCCATGCCGGTGAACCAGTCGGCCATCGCTCTGGGGCATTTTGGCGACAAACGGTTCAACCCCGACAAATATGCGGTTCTGGCGGCGAACCAAATACTGGGGGGTTCGACCTTCGGAAGCAGACTGGGGGACCGCATCCGCACCGAGTTGGGGCTGGCCTATTCGGTTTATTCCGACTTCAGCTTTTCCACCGACTACGGATCCTTCCGGATGCTTACCGGTACCAAGACGGCTTCCACCGTGGAGGTGATTCAGGAATCAAAAAAAATTCTTAAAAGTCTGGCGGAAGGGGCCGATATCACCACCGAAGAACTGGAAAACGCCAAAAATGTCATCTTGAACCAGCTTATTTTTCAGTATGAAGACCCTTTTGAAATTGTCAGCCAACGGATGGAGTTCGATTATTTCGGCTATCCGCCCGATTATCTGGTTCTTTATCAGAGGGAAATCCGCAAGGTGACGCTGGATCAGGTGCGCGATGTGTTACAGCGGTATTATTTTCCGGACAAACTGATCGTCATGATTATCGGCGATCGGGCGCAAATGGGCGATTTGTCGCCGCTTGGCGCCATTCAAGAATTGCCGTTGGATAATGATTAAGGATTCACTCAAACAGGTCATCGAGCAGGCCATTAAGAAGGCGTACCCGGAAATTCAAGCGAGCGTTCAGCTTGAAAAGCCGTCGAATCCCCAATTCGGCGATTTTGCCACCAATGCGGCCCTGGTCCTTTCAAAAGGGGTCAAAAAAAATCCCCGCGACGTCGCACAGGCCATTTTGCAGAATCTCTCGGACAAGGAGGGAATCATCGAGTCGTTCTCCATTGCCGGCCCCGGGTTTTTGAATTTCAAGATCAAGCCGGCAAAATGGATCGAGGCACTTGGGGAAGTTTCATCGCAAGGGGAACGATTCGGGAAAACCGACGCCCACAAGGGGGAGAAAGTGGTTGTCGAATTGGTGAGCGCCAATCCCACCGGTCCGCTCCATATCGGAAACGCGCGCGGCGGACCGCTGGGAGACGCGATCGCGTCACTGTTAGAGTCGGTCGGCTATGAAGTTGTTCGGGAGTATTATGTCAATGACGTCGGGGGGCAGATCGATAAACTGGGCCTGAGCGTGCTCTATTGCTTAGGAAGAGCGGTCGATAAGAATGATATTGGTTATCAGGGAGAATACGTAAAAGAGCTGAGTCAATCAGTTTTGAATGACCTGGGAGAGCAAAACATCCCTCCTGACCTGACGGAGGCGGCCGGCATGGTGGGACCTGTCGGCGTCGAACTGATGATGCAGGATATCCGGAAAGACTGCGAGGCGATGGCCATCCGTTTCGATTCGTGGGTTCACGAAAAGGATTTTCTGGAGAAGGGGACAACGCAAAAAATCATCGAGGAGTTGAAGAAGAAAAAGGTCACCGTTGAAAAAGAGGGGGCGCTCTGGTTTGTGCCGCAGGATGAGTTTCTGGAGGACCGCGAATGCGTCCTCGTCAAATCCGACGGGCGTCCCACCTATTTTGCCAATGACATCGCCTATCATGCGGACAAATACCGCCGCGGTTTTCATCGCCTTGTCAACATCTGGGGGGCCAATCATCACGGCCATGTCCCCCGCGTTCAGGCGGCAATGAAGGCCTTGGGGTACGACCCCGAAAAATTGCAGACGGTCCTCTATCAGTATGTCCGCGTCGTGCGCGGCAAGGAGACGGTTAAAATGTCGAAGAGGGCGGGTGATTTTGTCACGGCCCGCGAGGTTTTGGACGAGGTGGGAAAAGACCCTCTTCGTTTTTTTCTCTTGATGAGGGCACCGGAGTCGCATCTCGATTTCGACCTCGAACTGGCCAAAAAACATTCGGCCGAAAACCCGGTCTATTACGTTCAATATGCCCATGCCCGGATTTCCAGCATTTTTGCCAAGGCGGCCGAGGCGGGGATCAAACCCCCGGCCGTTTATGATGCGAAATATGTCGGTTGCCTGAATTTGTCCGAGGAGGTGGCGCTGGCCCAATTGATGGTCGATTTTCCCTTCGTCGTGGAACTGGCGGCCGAAAAACTCGATCCACACCGGATTGCCTATTATCTCCTCGATCTGGCCCGTGCGTTTCAGCATTATTACGACCGGGCCCGTGGGGACGACCGCTACCGCGTGATTACCGAAGACAAGGCTCGGACGGAGGCGAAGCTCTTTTTTGTCGGTTGTTTCCGGCAGGTGATGCGGAATGGATTGGCGTTGCTCGGAATATCGGCCCCCGAACGTATGTAGGGGCAACCCCCTGTGGCAGTGAAACAGCCCCCCTTTGGGGTTGCCCTGCAAGGAGGGCGG
>JACQOY010000157.1 GCA_016207765.1 Deltaproteobacteria bacterium
GCAGTTCTTCAAGGGTAGCCTTGCGGACGGGATCGGCGATAAGGTCGTTTCCCATGCCGACATACTGCGAACCCTGACCGGTAAAAACGAGGGCGGTTTTCACCCCCTGGGCCACAACAGTGTAGCTCATCACCTTGCCGCCACCTGCTTTTTTCACCACCACTTCGAATCGGTGATCCCCCTCGGCAGTAGCCTTGCGGGAGATTTCGTAGGTCAGTTCATCGCCGGGAAGGACAAACCCGGAAAAACGGAGGTCGGAAATGCCGCGAACATCGCGCGCAAGACCGTCGCGTTGAAGCTGACTGACCACCTGCTCATTCACATACGCCAATGTGGCCAGCCCCTGCATCACGCGGGACTTGGGCATGCCGGCCATGGCGGCAGAAAGATCGGAAACGTGGATGCGGTTGGGATCGACCGTATAGGTATCGGCCAGGGTTTCGGGAATTTTGAGCGTCCCCTGTGCGACCAGATGGACTTCCTTGTTTTCGTAAACGGTTTTTCCGTCAAAAAAATCGATTGTCTCGGAGACTGCATCATTTGCGTAGAGAACTCTGGTTTCCTTGTCCGCCAAGCCGGTAGGAATGCGCGAAACAAGTGTGGAGGTAACCTCCCCCACCACTTCCCCGTTCTGGTTTGTCGCCACGGCGCGCACGATTACCCGGCGTCCTTCGTAGCCTCCCATCCTAAAATCTTCCACCCGAGCAATCTGGGCCTTCACCCTGATTGTATCGCCAGCCTTGATCGGAGCTTCGAAACGAATTGATTTTCCCTCGTCGATCACGCGGGTGAAATCGAGATCAAACTCTCCAACAAAGGCGGGGGTGATCATCGCCTTCCACATCAGTTCGATGAGGAAATGGGGATGGGCCTGAAATTCGGGGTGTTCGCGATTAAGATATTTTTCGTCACGGGTTTGAAGGTCTACGGCAAAATGGATCATCTGCCCGGTAGTGACTATCTGCTTGTCGGCAAATGTCTGTTCTTTTCTGATACCGCGGGTCTTTAACTCCCAATCGAGGGCATAGGCCCTGCGGGTATCGGCGCGGAAACGATCGAGATCGACCTGTTCAAAACTTGTGTCGGTTTTCCGATATCGGCGCTGGAGGGAAATGCGCTCTCTTCCGTCGATCGGGTAGGTGTATTCCTCGACATTGATAATACCGGACCCTTCCGGCGAGAAATCGAGTGTCATCCGGTGGAGGCCGCGTTCGAGAATACGGAGAACAGCCCGACCATCGGCTTCGATAGACAATTCGTATTCAAAATTCGGCTGGTTTCTCAAGAGGGCGGCAATGGGGTTTGCTTCTTCCTTTCCATAGACAATCACTTTGGCGTTTCCAAGAAGGGCAATGAGAGGACTCATCCCGCCGATTTGGAAAAAGAGTTCCTTGAACTGTTCAAAATTTTCATCGGCAAGCTGAGAGTCAAACCGGACGCGAACCATTTCGACAGAGTCGGCAACCGGTTCGGTCTTGACGGTAAGCCCCGCGATTTCTTTCAACTGATCGAGCGCCGTCGCCTGTACCTGGGGACTTGGCCTCCAGTGGTTGGTATGCGCGAGGCGCGGATCGGTGGAGGTAAGGCGGGTCCAACCATCCACCCCATCACCATCTTTTCCCGCGACACCGGTGATATCCACCGGTGAACCATCCAAAATGGTCGGAACGGCGGTGGCCGAAAGATAATTTCCGGTACCAAGATCGATGATTGACGTAATATCGCCGCCCAGGGGAAGGGTTGCCTCCACCAGGGTCGGCATATCTACCTGTTCGACATACTGCTGGCGCGCAAGAATCAGGGCGTAATCGCCAGAGGCCAACTGATCGTTGGCGCCCGTCCAGTTATGAACCACCGGGATACGCGGACGGGAAACCTCAATGCCAAGCTGTCTCATGGTTGCCATATGCTCATCCAACGAGGCCTGAAGGTCGTGCGTGTCGTGCGGCGCAAAAGAGACACGGGTGTTGGTAATGGGCAAACCGACATTGGGATTTTCTCTCCAGCCGGCAACGATTGCCTGGATTTTTTCGGAATAGCCGGGGGCGTCTTTCGTGACGAGGAGCTTGGCCAGATCGGCCATGGCAGAACCCTTCCCCCCCATGAGAACAAAATACGAACGTTTGCCGGTGGTGGTGGCGCCGGTGTTTAAATTGCTCATGAAAACATAGGAAGAACCATCGGGATACCTTGAATTGATCGCCTTGATGACCTTGGCCAGATCGCTCTGCGGATATTCCACAACCCACGCCGGGCTTGCGGCGTCGTGATCAGTCACATAGTAAGGAACGCCCGAAATCGCCATATTGGTGACATGGTATTTGGCGAAATAGGCGTCGATCTGATCCGCTGTGGGAAGAGGTTCGCCCCGTTTGATGAGCGGCTCCATCCTCGTCACATCGGGGGCATAACGGATGGGATTTGGCTTTTGCATCAGGCGCCCTTCCACCAGCATCCATTCGACAAAGTGCCTGTAGGCCTCGATGGTGTGGGTGCCGCCGATCCCCTGCGGAAGAAGGGGAGGAGTGTAGTCGTCCTGTTCGAAGGCACCGGCCACAAAGTAGGCCGCAGGGAGTCCGCCGCTCTGGGCGCTGACGCCGGCAAATTGTGAAAAATCGTAGCCGTAGTCTTCCATCACGCGGGCACGCAGAACCTGGGCCAGGGCAACGACGGGAAGCGACGTGGCAATGCCGTTGACCTTGTAGTAGGTCTCAATTTCGCCCTGATCGGCATCGGCCAAAAGAAGGAGGGCGTCGAGATCGATCAAGTATTTGGCAAAGGTTCGTTTGAGTTCGTTATAAAGGGCCTTGGCTGAGGGTTCGGTTTCGACAAGCTGGCGGAGTTCGGCCAGATAGTTGGAACCATTGCCCGCGAAAAGGGCAAACGGCTTTTCGCGGCCGTCGCGAATATCGAGCGCCCGCTGGCTCATGGGGTGCAGGCCGCTTAATTCGACAAAGGCTTTAAGCTTCTCGTAGTCTTTGATGATGTTGTGATGCCCCAAAACCCAGGAAGGATCGGTGGCACCCTGAAGATCGTAATCGACACGGGCCAGAAGTTCCCAGGCAAAGAGGGTGCGCTGTTCTTCGGTGATCCCGAATGATTTGCCTTTGTGGTCAATAAGCACCTGGGCCAGGGCGAGTGTTTTGCGGACGGTATTGTAGGCGGCGGCAAAATAGGGTTGAAAATCGGCTTGCTCTTTTGCCAGTATGCTTTCAGCTACCGGCTTTAAATCATCGCTTACATAAACCGCAATACCATTGTTGGTGGGGATCCCGGAAAACCGGTAATTCTTCGGGTCGATAACCAACCCCTTGGAATCGATCCCCACATATCCGTCAAATTGGGTCAGATTTTTTTCGGTAACGGAAGTGCGAAACCATCTGGCCCGCTGTTGAAATTGGGCAACATCATAGCCGGATCGTCCAAGAATTCCCGATGCAACAACGTCTTCGAGACGTTCCTCATAAGCCAGAGGGGTTCGGGCCTGTCCGATTTCGACAATCAGCTGGCTGATTTCATCCGGACTTAAAGGTTGCGTTCGGGTGAACAAGGAAGCAAGGATTTCGGACATTAGATTCTCCTTCGGGTCCGCCGGAGGCGGACCACCACAAGTTTAAAAACCAAATTTACCAACGATTAACCTTCGAAGCTCTCGGCAGGAAAAATCCTTCAACTCTCCGCCTTCGGCGGATTGCTCAGGACAAGCCCTCCCTCCCGGCAATACCGACTGACCCTTCAACTTACCTTTATCCCCTTTTTGTGTACGAAGGTACGCTTCTATTAGAAAGCAAAAATCAGCGCAACTGAATAATTATTCACTGTTTTTTAATGACTATATCCCCTTTTTCTCTTCCCTACACGACGATCTTTTATTTTTTTGCCACAAATTCGAGAACTGTGGGCGCGCGCGCTTGAGTCACGCCGAAAACGGATGAACCAAACGCCGAACTTGCAAAACCACCGGCCTGCGGGAAGGGGCCGGAGTATGCCTCACTCCCCGTCTCGGCAGGATCCATTTCTTCGACCGATGTACGCTCGGCATCGCCCCACACCTCATCCCCCGGCGCGTCTTCGTTGCCGATGCCGCCGCCACCGCCGGCAGTAGTTCGCGGCCCACCAATAAGGGTAAAACCGGTTGGCCTTTGATCGGCAAGGGCGGCATCGACAAGCTCATTCACCCGCGCCATCGCTTCAGGGTCGATCGGACCGGCAAGACCGTACCGATCAGCCAATTCCTGAGGGGTCAGGGCAGACAAGTTGTCGGGATGCCCCCCGGTGCGTTCGATAGGCGCATCCTGCGGCGTGCGGTGACCCTCAGCAGGAACAGAACCGGTTTGCCCTCCCCGATTTTCAAGCATGGCATCGACAAGCTCATTCATCCGCCTTGTCGATTCAGGGCTGAGCGGACCGGCAAGATTGCGCGGATCGGGTTCATCCGGCGTGCCTTCTTCCGGATGCGGCGTGCCGCCGCCGGCATTTTTAAGACCCAAAACCTCCGGTTTCGGCGCGGCGGAGAGATCAACCACCTCGATATCGGCACCTTCGACACCGAGCGTATTGCTCGATGGCCCATGTTCATAAACAAGAGCCACGACATTATCGACATCGGGTTTTTCCGGGAGAGTCAGACGATGCCCGTTGATTTCCAAAGTTGCACCCGGAGTTTCAATATTGGAAGCCGCCAAATCATGAAAAACCTCCGCTGAATTTTCGGAGTCTTTAGTGGCTTGAGAAAGGATATTGAGATTTTCAAATGTTTTTTGGGAAGGGGCGCCGGCTCCATAGATTAAACGCCTGATCCCTGACCCGCTAATGGTGTAATCGCGATTCACCACATTCGCCCAAAAACCATCGCTTCCCAGAGTGACCTGGTCCCCCGCATGAAGAATTGTTGAACCGGCATTGGGATCATTGTTGGCGGCGGAATTTAAATTCGGTCTTCCGGCTGAATCGACATGAGAATATCCGACCGTGTAATAGGTCTGATCGGCGCTTCTTTGACTAATCGCCCCCATCGAATCCCCAGCGCTCAGGAAATGGGCTTGATCCCCAACAATGACAACCAAGAGAGCCGTCGTGTTGCCTTTAATCCCTCTTTTTTGGTTTTCCAAGCGAAGCATCCTCACCCCGTCTCGAAAGAGAAGCTTTGGATCGGGAAAGGAACTGGTTGAAATGGCTCTCGCAACACCCTGATGAAGACCGTTTAAAAATGCGCTCGAAGCAACGTCACCCCCTTTGTGCCCTCCATTACCGTCAGCGACAGCAAGAATTTTCACCCATATCCCGTCGGAATTCTTAAAATGGGCCACATAATACCCATCCTCCTGTTTTTTGGCCTTGCCCGCCCCTGTGGTCTTTGCCGATAAGCGGGAGCCATCCGGCAATAGCACAGAGACAGAGCCTGATTCTCCCCCGGCAACCAGATAGGCTCTTCCTATCTCCCCTCCGTCAGCACCTTTGAGAGGAAGAGAGACATTAACCATCAAAGATGTTGTTAACGAAGGTAAGGGATCGACCTCTTCTTGAACCAATGAAATGGATCGTTCCCAGGCATCGGGGATGGCCTTCCTCATTAAGGGCTCAATCGCGCGTAAAAAATCCGCATCAAAACCGGGAAATTGAAAAAGATGAGTGACTCTTCGGGCAATCTCCCCCCCCCCGTAACGAGCCGCTTCCAAAGCCCACTGGACAATGTCGTCCCTGACTCCCAAGTCCTTGTCCTGTATCAGCCTTACCACAAAAAAACGGCCGAACATCCATTCGGTATAGCCCAGCACCCTTAAAGTGTCTTGAACTATCGGTTGTTCTTCCGCGGGAAGTGAAGGGGCCACGGCGGCTATTTCTTCGGTTAAAAGTTTGACGGAGTGCATGAAGGTTTTGCCAGCGTCCGAAATGACTGTCAGATAATCTTTTTCCAATTCAATTAACCCAAATAACCGCGCCTGCTTCAACAAAGAATGCCTTGCCTCTGCAGGCATGGCCAAAAGACCTCCCTCTTGTTGGGTCATTGAATGCAAGCGTGTGGCTAAATCCTGCAAACTTTGAATTCTCTTCTCCCCGGAAGATGCCGTAATCCGGTCACGCAATTCCTCCTCCCCTTTTAATATCGCACGTAACGGCTCTTCGCCAACGCCCCCTTCTGAAACAGGCAATGTAAAAAAATCGGGTTCACCTTCTTTGCCAAATCTGATTTCCCGAACATGTTGAGAGAAAACCCCCGATGGCGCCCGTTCAATCATCGCCCCGACTTCTTGGGCGGTCAACACC
>JACQOY010000167.1 GCA_016207765.1 Deltaproteobacteria bacterium
CACCCTTTTTGTCAAAGATTTGGCTCTCAATTTGAGAAAGGGTTGCCCCCACCAGCGTAGAGGTTGACATACTGATGCTATGTACGTATGCTTTGACATATGCGAACAACAGTCCGGCTCAACGATGCCTTGTTAAGGGAAACCAAGGCCTATGCCAGGCGGCATTCACAAAGTCTTGCCTCCGTCATCGACCTTGGTCTGCGTCAACTCCTTAAAGAAAACAAAAAAACAAAAAAACCGGGTCGGATTCGGCTGATCACCTGCGAAGGAAAAGGGGTCATGCCCGGAGTCGATCTGGACGACACGGCGGCTCTTTTGGACCTGATGGAAGATCATGATTCTCATTGACGTGAACGTGCTGGTTTACGCCCACCGGTCCGATGCCGCACACCATCCCAAATACAGCGGGTGGCTTGAATCGGTAATAAACGGTGACTCGCCCTATGGTCTTGCCGATATCGTCTTGAGCGGGTTTTTGCGAATTGTCACTCACCCAAAAATTTTCAATCCCCCCACGCCCATGAGCGCGGCGCTGGAATTTGCACGCCAGATCCGCAGTCAGCCGCAATGTATGTTCATTAATCCCGGTGAGCGGCATTGGGAAATATTTGAAAACTTGTGCCAAACAAGCGGCATGAAAGGCAACCTCGTGCCCGATGCCTATCTGGCCGCCTTGGCCATCGAGTCGGGGTGCGAGTGGATTACAACCGACCGCGATTTTACCCGTTTCCCGGGTCTTAAAATCCGGCATCCGCTGGAATAGGTTCGTCGGGAAGATCGACGTTGACATAATAACATATTTATGTTTTCATGATTATATGAATACCCGCATCACCATCGACTTGGGCCAGCCGCGGCTTTTGACCCTGCTTAAGTTGACCGCCGCCCAGACGGGAAAATCAATTCGGGAGGTGGTGGTGGAAGCCCTAGAGGGTTATTTTTCCCACCGGCGGGAAAACCAGGCGATCTTGAAGATGGCCGAAAAAACATTTGCCGAATGGGACAACCCCAAAGATTCGGAATATGATAAACTGCCGCCCCGCTGATATTGTTCTTGTCCCTTTCCCCTTTGCCGATCTTTCCACCACCAAGCGGAGACCAGCGCTTGTTTTGACAACCGTTTCTTCCGAAAAGCTCCCCCCGCTTTCTGTCATCGCGATGATTACCAGTCAAATTGAATCTGAGAAAATTCAGGGAGATTTTATTCTCAAAAACTGGCACGAGGCCGGCCTGATTCACCCTTCCAAGGTCCGGCTGGCAAAGATTGTTTCCGTTGAGGGGGGAATTATCCTCGAAAAACTGGGAACGCTTCAAAAACAGGACTGGAAAGGGGTCAAAAAGGAATTTTTGGCCCTTTTCGATTTCTAAATCGACTCCTCTTCCGGCCACTCAGGGGCCAACTCCGGCACATCGGTTGAAATCACATAGACCACCGCCTTGATGTCGTCCACAAAGGTGATCTCCTCCGTTCCATCCTCGAAAAAAACCTGACGGACATCATCCTTCACCGCATCCCAGTCGATATCGGCAGATTCCGAATAGGTGAAGGACAGAAGATCGATCAGCCATTCGATGTCGTCGTCGGTATATTCGGCGTTGTAGGTCAATTCCCCCCCCTGATACTCCTTGCACCAGTCAACCACCGCGGGCCCATAGTCCTGTGTTTCATCTTCCATCTCATCCAGAAAATCATCCCCGCCTTCCGCCAGGGCGTTAGCCGCGCCGTAGGCGCCGCCGTTATAGGCAGAGGCCTGCCAGAGGGCTTTGCCGTCGTCATCCTGAAAAAGATCGGAGGCCGCCTCATGCAGTTCATCGTAGTTGTAATACAAAAGATATTGTTGCCACTGATAATAGAGGGCCGAGGCGATAATGCCGAAGTTGAAATTCACGATGCTGGAAACCTCTTCGCCGTCGATTTCTTCCGCGGTCGGATCGAGGGTCAGGCGGAATTGGGAGGTCACAGGCGCCTCGCCGAAATAAGATTCCGCGTCGACAAAGATGCCGTCGGGATAATAGTCATCGTCCCGGTCGGACCAATGCCAGTCGGCCGTCCGGTCGGGATAGCTCTCGGCCAACTGGGCCTGCCCGTAATAGTTCGTGATCTGAAAACACCCCTCCCCTCCCGCCGATGACACCGCCGCGCAGTTGCCGTACGACTCCTGCGACAGGACACCAAGAAGGAAATAGGGATTGATCTTCTGCCGGATGGAAACCCAAGCGATGAAAAAAAGATCCTCCGGGGAGAGAAGAAGATCGAGGCCGTTCACCGAGCCATCGACCCGGTTCAACACAAAAGTGGAAATCAAATTCGGGTCGTAATCGAAGTTGCAGTCGTCGTCATCAAGCGGTTCTTGGCCGTCGGTGCGGACAAAATCATCCGGCAATTCATCATAAGAGGGAACACACTGCGCCTCGTCGACACAGAGGTTGGAGAGATCGGCTGTTTCGTAGATTTCCTGCGCCCCTGTCGAGGGATTTCCGCCGATGTCGCGGACACTACCGGAGTCGTCATCATCGTCATCGCCCGAAAAGAGGCCGAAAGGATCAAGCATGCAGGAAGTGAAAAAGAGGAAAAACAGCGCCAAAAAGGGAGCGAAACATCTGCTTGGCTTCATCTATGGAGAAATGTAAAGGAAGGGGGGGGAAATGTCCATGGAAATGTCCTTTCAAGGTTATTTTGAACCGCTCGCGGCGATCCATCGCGTCACGGGAGAAAAAGCGGGCCATCTCCTGCACGGCCAGCTTTCCAACCACATCAACGGCCTGAAAGACGGCGAGGCCAATTACAATCTCCTTCTGACCCAAAAGGGAAAGGTGGTGGCCGATCTGTATGTCTATCGGACCGAGAGCGACTTTCTTCTTATCATCGACAAGCCCGGCGAACAGAAAGTAATCGATCATTTGAAAAAATTTGCCCCGTTGTCGCGGGTGGAAATTGGCGATGAGACAGCGAAGTATTTTTTTGTGCATGCCTTTGGGATTAAGTTACCCCATAAAGAGGGGCTACTGACGCTGAGAGGGGGAGAGAGGGGAAGTTATGTGTATCAATCGGACCGTCTGGGTCTTCCCGGTTACGATTTTCTCATTCCCGCCGACAAGAAAGAGGAGTTGCTTGCCCGTCTGAAACAAGAAAATTTCTCCGAGATCGCCCCCGCAACGCAGGAAGTCCTTCGCGTCGAACAAGGCATTTGCAAAGTGGGCATCGACGCCACGGAGGAAAATCTCCCGCAGGAGGCGCGCCTCGACCGGGCGCTGAATTTCGACAAGGGATGCTATCTGGGGCAGGAAACAATCGCCCGGCTTCATTTTCTGGGACATGTGAACAGAGTTCTCGCCGGATTGAAAATCGAGCCAAATAATGCGGTCGAAAAGAAGGCCCCGATTTTTGACGGGGAAAAACGAGTCGGGAAAATCACCTCCTCTGTTTTCTCACCGACGCTCAATACCGTTTTTGTCCTTGGATACATTCCGTTTGCGTTGAATCAGGCGGGACGCGAATTTCGGGTGGGAGAGAAAAAAATCGGGGCGCGCGTCGTGGAACTACCTCTCGAATCTCAAGATCGGCCAGCGGCGTGAGAGAGCCTCCCTCTTTAATTTTCTATCCGGGTTGACAGCTACCGGATTTCCCACCTTTGTCAAAAGGGGAAGATCGGAAATGTGATCGGAATAAAAAGTGCATTCAGAAAGGGGAATATTGTGTTTTCTTGCCGCTTCCTCGGCGAATATCACCTTCCCCTCAGCATGACAGATGGGCGACATCAGACGATTTGTCAGAATCCCCCCTTCGATCTCCGGCCCCATGGTATAGGCCTCTTCCACCCCCAAAAAATCCTGAACATGCCGGATCGTCATGGTGGGCCCGGAGGTCAACAAAACCACGCGGTCCCCCTTTTGCTGGTGTGATTTAAGCCGGTTGACGGCCTCCGGCATAAAACGCTTTCTGATGTCGTTCTCGAAACACTCTTTGCCGATTTCCATAATCCGCCCGATGGTCGACCCCGCCATGTCATTGATGGCGATCTGGTAGATTTTTTCGACATCCTGCCGAAAAAACACCGACGCCGCGGAATAATACACCGCCTGAAGGATGCGCCGCTTTTTCAAAATGCCGTGCTTCACGAGGCGCAGACTGGTGAAATAACCCGAGTTGCCGTCGATCAAGGTATGGTCAACATCAAAGAAAGCGATAGCAGGGGAGGAAGATGGAGTCCTGCTTATCATGCGGCCTTTGGCACATCCGAAATTTTTCCGCATTTGGGGCATCGGATCTGGGTATGGTTGAAATTCGGCGGGGTTTTCATCTTGAGGCCGCAGGAACAGGTGACAAAGAAAAAACCGCTTGCCGCCATGAGGACATCGCCGGCAATCCGCCGGGCGGAAATCGGTTCGACAGGACGGGCATCCGGGGATGGGCCGCGCAAGGCAACAACGGCGGTATCGGCAAGCCCCCCCCTTGGAATCAGATTCGAATGTTTGCCGCGCGCAGAATCGAAAGCCTCCTGGTAGGCTGTAAAATTCACCCCGTGAGTGAGACTCCGAAGAATTTTGACTCTTTCCGAGATTGGTGGATGGGTCGCCGTAAGGTCGGAGAGTTTCATTCCCTTCTTCTTCAACGGATTGACAATATAGAGGGCCGCCGTCACCTTATTTGCCCGGGGAAGATCGAGGTCGGTCCGGGAGATTTTTTCCAGGGCCGAGGCCAACCCCTCCGGGTAGCGCGTCAGCCGGACACCGGTGGCGTCGGCCAGATATTCGCGCTTCCGGGAGATGGCGAAATAGAGAAGACGCGCAACAATCGGGCTTAAAACGGCAAACACGATGGCGATGGCCAGAAAAACAAGCGCCGCCTGTCCCCCGCCTTTTCCGCCGCGGGAGCGATAACGGCTGGATGACCCCGAATAGAACATCCCCCGCAAAAAGATATTCGACAAAAGCACAATACTCCCAAGCGATATCCCGGCAACCGTCATAAACAGAATGTCCCGATTAAGAACATGCGACATTTCGTGGGCGATGACCCCCTGCAATTCGTCGCGGTTAAGCCGCGAGAGAAGCCCCGCCGTCACCGCAATGGCGGCCCTTTGCGGATTCCTGCCGGTGGCAAAGGCGTTGGGAGCCTCTTCGGGAATAATGTAGATTTTGGGCATGGCGGGGAGGTTGGCGGCTATTTTCATCTCCTCGACGATGTTGAAAAGCTGGGGATGGGCTGAGTGATCGACCTCTTTGGCGCCGCTCATTTTCAAGACGATTTTGTCCCCGGTAAAATAGCTGACAAGAAGCATGACAATCCAGAGGACCATGGCAAAACTTAAGCCCAGGAAGGGGCCGTCGCGCGGATCAACCGCCGCGCCGGCAAAAAAACCGAGCAGTACAAGGCACAAGAACATCCCGGTGAAAAGAAAGATCGATTTGCGTTTGTTCGAACGGACAAGTTCCCACATACTGTGGACCAGTGACCAGTGACCAGTGACCAGTGACTAAGGCTAAAAAAAGGGGCCACTGGACAGAGGTCACAGGTTCACCACATCGTTTAGGAAAAATTGACTTTCGGCAACGCCTTTTCGGCCTGGTCCTGGATTTCAAAAAACTCCTGCTCGGCAAAGCCGAACATCCCGGCAATGATGTTCGACGGAAACATCTGGATCTTGTTGTTGTAGAAAAGAACCTGATCGTTGTACCCCTGCCGGGAGAAGGCTATCCTGTTCTCGGTTGAAGTCAGTTCCTCCTGGAGGGCCAAAAAGTTCTGGTTGGCCTTCAAGTCGGGGTAGCTCTCCGCCACGGCAAAGAGATGGCCAAGAACGCCGCTCAAGGCCCCTTCCGCCTGGGCTTTCTCCCCCACCGTCTGGGCGTTGACCGCCTGCGTCCGGGCGGCAACAACCTTCTCGAGCGTTTCGCGCTCGTGCTTCATGTATCCCTTTGTCGTCTCGATCAGATTCGGGATCAAATCGTGCCGACGTTTGAGCTGGACATCGATTTGCGACCAACTGTTCTTCACCTGGTTCCGCAAACGGATCAGCGAGTTGTACATGCCGATGACAAACAAAACCGCCAAGACACCGGCACCAATCAAAATAAGCGCCATCATTCCCATAAACCCTCCTTGTTATTTTTGTTCACTCGCGAACATCTCGTTTAATAATTTCGGTATTCTGGAATCGTTGTCCAATTTTCCCATCTTTAAAACCTGCAAC
>JACQOY010000168.1 GCA_016207765.1 Deltaproteobacteria bacterium
TTTAAGCACTTCATCACGGATGATGCCGATCCTCTCCCATCGGGCTTCAAGGTTGTTGTCGATCCAGTTTTGATGCTCCTCGGGCCAAGAGGCCAGAAAGACCGACTCCGGGAGGCCCCCCCCTGCAGAGAAGCTTGCGGATCCTTTGAAGTTGCTTCCGGACCCTTTGGCCGGCGGCCCTGCCGCCTTTGGAATGAACTGCCAGATTTCCTCGGCGGTGAACGAAAGAATCGGGGCCAGAAGCGGTGTGACCGAAGAGAGTATGTCATAAAGGGTGCTCTGGGCCGACCGGCGCAAAAAACCGTCCGACCGGTCGCAATAGAGGCGGTCTTTCAGGATATCGAGGTAAATGGCCGAAAGATCGACGGTAAAAAATTTGTTGAGGCTGTGGTGAACGATATGGAATTCATAGTTCTCGTAGGCCTTTTCCACCTTCTGGATCACCTTGGCCAAAAGGTGCAGGGCATAGCGATCGAGCTCGGTCCTTTTTTCCACAGGCAGACGCATGGTCCCTGTCCTGAAATCGGAAAGATTGCCGAGCATGAAACGACAGGTGTTGCGGATCTTTCGGTAGACTTCGGCCAAGACCTTGATGATCTCGCCCGAGACGCGGATATCGTTGCGATAATCCTCCGCCGCCACCCACAGCCGCAGGAGTTCAGCCCCCATTTCATTGAGCACTTTCTCCGGCGGGACATAATTTTTGGCGGATTTGGAATATTTTTTCCCTTCGCCGTCCACGACAAAACCGTGGGTCAAGACTTCGCGGTAAGGAGCCCGGCCGCGGGTCGCCAGCGAGACAAGAAGGGACGAGTGAAACCATCCCCGGTGCTGGTCGGAGCCTTCGAGGTAGAGGTCTGCTTGGGGGCTAAGTTGGGGGTTCCGTTCACAGACCGCGGCAAACGAGACGCCGGAGTCGAACCAGACATCGAGAATATCATCTCTTTTGACTATTTTCCCCCCTCGGCATTTGGGACATTTTGTCCCGGGCGGCAGGAGTGTTTCTTTATTAAACCAGGCATCAGCCCCTTCTTTTTCGAAGATTGAACAAATGTATTCGCCTATTTTTTCGTCCAGGAAAAACTCATCGCAGTCAACGCAGAGATGAACGATGATCGGCACTCCCCAGATGCGCTGGCGCGAAAGGCACCAGTCAGGACGATTTTCGATCATCCCCAGAATCCGGTCCTGCCCCCATGAGGGGATCCATTTCACGTTGCAGTTGATGGCATTGAGCGCCTTTTTGCGCAGATCGTTATGTTCCAGCGAGCAGAACCATTGCTCGGTGGCGCGGAAGATCACCGGATTCTTGCACCGCCAGCAGTGGGGATAGCTGTGGGTCAGGGTTTGGCCCGGTTCGTTCAGCAGGAATTTTTTCTGGAAAAGAAAATCAACGATCTGTTTGTCGGCCTTTTTGATGAAGAGCCCCTCCCACTTTTTGACTTCTTCATACTGCGCGTCAGCGAGAGAGGTGAATTTTCCCTGTGAGTCGACGGGACACAATGTTTCCAGTTGATAGGCTTGGCCGACAAGATAATCTTCCTGACCGTGGCCCGGAGCAATATGGACGATGCCGGTCCCGGAATCGAGAGTAACGTGTCCGGCCAGGACGACGCGCGATCTTCGGCCCATAAAAGGGTGAGCGCAATCAAGGTCAAGATCGGACAATTCCTGCCCCGTCCAGTTTTTCAATTCGACGGCTTCGCCGATAAAATCGATCGCCTTGAGGAAGGAATTTTTCAGGTCTTTGGCCACAACATATATTTCGGCATCACATTCAAGAGCCGTGTATTCGTATTTGGCGCCCAAGGCCAATGCCACGTTGGCGGGAAGGGTCCAGGGCGTTGTTGTCCAGATAACCAGATAAACCGGCTTTTGTTTGTCGGGTAACTTCAGTTTGTCGCTGTTTGGGAGCTGAAATTTCACGTAAATGGAAGGAGAGGTGTGATTTTCATATTCCACCTCCGCCTCGGCGAGGGCGGTTCGGCAGGAAGGGCACCAGAAGACCGGTTTTTTCCCCCGATAAACATAACCATTCAGATAAAGTTTCACAAACTCCCGTGCGATATCGGCCTCGTATTGATTGGTCATCGTGAGATAGGGGTGTTCCCAGTCTCCAAAAACCCCAAGGCGGATAAATTCTTGCGCCTGGGCGCGCACAAACCCCCGTGCATATTGCCGGCAGGCCTCGCGTCGCACGAGAGGATCGGCCAATTTTTTTGGGTCCTTTTCCTTTTCCGCCAGTTCCTTCACCGCTCCCAGTTCAATCGGCAGGCCATGACAGTCCCAACCGGGAATGTAAGGACTGTACTTTCCCGACATATTTTTGAATTTGACGATGATGTCCTTCAAGATTTTGTTCAGGATGTGGCCGAAGTGGATGTGGCCGTTGGCGTAAGGAGGCCCGTCGTGGAGGATGAATTTCGGTTTCCCCTCGTTTTTTTTGAGGAGTTTTTCGTAGATCCCCTGTTCTCCCCATTTTTTCAAAAAATCGGGCTCCCGCTTGGGGAGTTCCGCCTTCATGGGAAAGTCGGTCTTCGGGAGGTTGAGGGTTTCCTTGTAATTCATGTGAAAAATCAAAAAAACACACAAGTTCCCGTAATGTCAATTTAAATCCCTTGACGCATCAAGCTTCCCCGATTAATTTCCACCGAATGTCGGAATTCATCACCAAACTCAAACGAACCCACCATTTAAACCAACTCACCAGGGCCGATGCCGGCAAAAAAGTGGTCCTCATGGGGTGGGTCGACACAAGACGCGATCATGGAGGATTGATCTTTGTCGATCTGCGCGACCGCGAAGGGATCACCCAAATCGTCTTTAATCCGCAGGTCGATGCCAAAACACACGAACTGGGGGGGGAGCTCCGCACGGAATATTGTCTCGCCATCAGGGGGGAAGTCAGGCCGAGGCCGGATGGAATGGCGAATCCGAAACTCAAAACCGGGGAGATCGAGGTGTTAGTGGAAGAGTTTCAAATTTTAAACCGTTCTAAAACGCCGCCGTTCGTGCTGGAAGACGAAATAGACGTCAACGAGGAAACCCGCCTGAAGTACCGTTATCTGGACCTTCGCAGGGGATCGCTGAAACGAAATATTATTCTCCGTTCGCGGGTTTCCCAGATCGTCCGTGCCTATCTCGTTGATCACGGTTTTCTCGAAATTGAGACCCCGTTTTTGACCAAATCGACTCCGGAGGGGGCCCGTGACTACCTCGTTCCGTCGCGCATTCATCACGGTCATTTTTATGCCCTGCCGCAGTCGCCCCAGCTTTTCAAACAGCTTCTCATGGTGGCGGGTTTTGAACGCTACTTTCAGATCGTCCGCTGCTTCCGCGACGAGGATCTCCGCGCCGACCGCCAGCCCGAGTTCACCCAGATTGATATCGAGGTCTCTTTTTTGAGCCGGGACGATTTCCTGGACATCATGGAGGGGCTGATTGCCGAGGTCTGGAAGAAGATGTTGGACATCGATATTTCGCTCCCCATCCCGCGCCTTTCGTATGACGAGTGCATGGAACGCTACGGGCTTGATGCTCCCGATACCCGTTTTGCCCTCGAACTCAAGACCGTCACGCCGATTTTCCAGAATTCCGGATTCAAGGTTTTCGGTGAGATTGCCCGCTCAGGGGGATCGATCAAGGCCCTGGTGGTGAAGGGAAAATCGGACTTCAGCCGCAGTGAAATTGACGATCTGACAAAATTTGCCGGCATCTACGGGGCCAAGGGGCTGGCGTATATCAAGATTCTTGAAAACGAATGGCAATCGCCGATTGCCAAATTTTTATCCGACGATGAAAAACAACAATTGCAAAAGACGCTCGGTTTTAAAGCCGGGGATATTGTTTTTTTCGGCGCCGGAACAACGAAGATCGTCAACGACTCGCTTGGAAATCTAAGGGAACATATCGGCCGGAAGCTTAAGCTTTGCGATCCAAAAAAATACAATTTCGTCTGGGTGGTCGATTTTCCGCTATTTGACTGGGATGAAGAGGAAAAACGTCCCGTTGCCGTCCACCACCCCTTTACCTCGCCCAAATGGGATGAACTTTCGCTTCTCGAATCCGAGCCGCTCAAATGCCACGCCAACGCCTACGATCTGGTTTTAAACGGCAATGAAATTGGCGGCGGATCTCTTCGTATCCATGACGCCGGGATTCAGCAGAAGGTGTTTGACCTGTTAAAGATCAGCAAGGAAGAGGCCCAGGTAAAATTCGGTTTTTTACTTGAGGCCCTTCAGTACGGCGCTCCCCCTCATGGAGGGATCGCTTTTGGGTTGGACCGGTTGATCATGCTCTTAACCGGATGTGACAACATCCGTGACGTGATTGCCTTTCCCAAGACGCAAAAGGCCACCGACCCGATGACGGAGGCCCCTTCCACGGTCGATCCCAAACAGCTTCTTGAACTGGGAATTTCAGTGACGAAGAAGTGAACTTTTCCGGAATATTCTAACCCCGATTAAAAGACCAAAGGTTAAAATCAGCCAGATAAACGCAACCCGTGATCCGGGGGTTGGGACCGAACCGGCCACGTTCAAACAGCCGGCGCCCGCGCCTTGCGCATCCGCCGTGGCTTCCGCCAGGGATTCACAGGCTGTTGTGTCACCGGTCGTGACGCTTTTGAATTCAACCTTGTCGATTGAGCTGTTCCACGTTGCGGTGTATTCCACATCATTGGCGTAAGTGGTTATCGATCCCCCCTCTTTAAGGGTCAATATATCGCTGATCTTCAAGGGAGGCTCAAAATCCCCGCTATCCAGGGTCGCAGGGCTTCCATCCGACAGGACGCATCCCTCAATAGCCGATTCATCGGCCGGCAAGGCGGTGTCGTCGGTTTCTTCATCTTCCGTGGTTGTTGTCTCTGTTGTCCCGGAATCGGTTGTCGTCAAAACCGTTTCTTCTCCGGTTTCCTCTTCTTCTTCCGTTGTATTTTCTTCCTCGGTCTCGGTTGTCTCGGTGGTTTCAGCGGTGGGGCGTTCGATGGTCGTCACCGATGGACAGATTTTGGCCTCGACCATGCCGGTTATCTTGGCCAGCATATAGACTTCGGGGGTCACCGTCTGCCCCGCGGCTGTTTCTGCAAGAGGAATTTTGTAAATAGTGCCTTTATCAAGGCTCTGGACAAGCAGATCGCCTGTGGAACGTTTCACGGAGAGTTCAACGGGTGTTGTTACTTCCGCCAATTCACTCAACACGCCGGTTTTCATGTTGTATTGCAACACCCGGCCAGCCGCGAGGTCGGAGAGGTAAAGATTTCCTTTGTTGACGACCATTTTGCCGGTTGGTTCGAAGCCGGTGCGTTCCGCCTTGATATCGTAGAGCTGGGTCAGGGCGCCGGTGGAATCCGCTTTATAGAGTTTGCCTTCTTCGGTCAGAAGATATTTGTTGTCGTTTCCGTCGATGGCGATTTTCTTCACGGTGATGTTCAAAGCCAAATCGGAGACTCCATCCTTGGTTGCCTTGAGGACCTTGCCGCTGTCGGCAACATAGAGGTTTCCGGTGCTGTCGACGCCCAGATCGGTGATCTTTGTGAACGAATATTTCGGCTGTATCTGCTTGGTTGCGCCTGTTACCAGATCGGTTTTAAAGACCAGATTGTTGTCCTCCATGAAAAGGGTTTTGTGGCTTGACACAAGATTTTTGGGAGCCGTGAAATCTTTTATTTCCGCCACCTGTTCCTCGTCGGAGTTGTTGCAGGCCCCGCTGGTTTTTTCTCCCGAAGCCTTTTCAATGCCGTAGCAGACCGCTTCAACCGGTGTTGCTCCGTCGGAACAAGGGGAAACGGTCGACCTGACGCAATAGCCCCACTTTCCCTGGTAACACAACTGCTGACCTCCATCCCAGGCCTCCCCGCTGTTGTCATTTTCCGGGTTGCAACCGGGGTAGGCTGAATCGCCATAGGGACAACCGGCAGTGGAATCACAGGTTCTTTGTTCCTCTTCGGTGCATTCCGGGTTTGTGCAGTCGGCCTGACACCCATCGCCGTCCGTTGTGTTGCCGTCATCGCACTCTTCGCCGGTGTCAACGGTCCCGTCGCCGCAGGAGCCGGTGGCGGTTGTTGTGTTCGGTGTCGTTTCCTGCGTTGTCTCTTCGGGCGGTGTTTCCGTTGTCGTGACAAAAGTGCAATTGGAGGTGCAGGTTTTTCCCGCCGTCGTGTCATTGCCGTCGCACTCTTCACTGCCGTTTTTGATTCCGTCGCCGCAATATTCCTCGGTGACAATTTTGCAGTTGACGCAGGACTGATGTGCGGAGAGGGCGCTGTTGCTTTCGCACTCTTCCGGGCCGCTCACTATTCCGTCGCCGCAGTAGGGGACATCAACGAGGGCGCATTTTTCGGAACATTTCTGGTGTTCCCCGACGCCTACCGTTCCGTCGCATTGTTCGCCCGAATTGACGATTCCATCCCCGCAGGTGCCGCAGGCGTTGCCCGTGGCGCTGGCGGTTGCGTCGTTTTTGCACCCGGTCGTTGCTTCACAACTGTCGCTTGTGCAGTCTTTGTCATCGTTGCAGTCGAGGGCGGTTCCCGACTGACAGCCATTGCTGACGCACTGTTCCTTTCCATTACAAAGATTTCCGTCCTGACATTCCTCGTTGGTGGTGCAACAATTTTCAATCGGAATATGAATGTTTTCTCCGGTGGGGGATTTGCAGACATCGGTCGTACAGACGTCGCCGTCGTCAACAGGGACAACGGCGGTGTGAGTGACCGTTCCCGTTGCGGAATCGCAGGTGTCGATGGTGCAGGCATTGGAATCATTCAGGGTGGCACTGGCACACAAATCTTTATTCTCGATTCTACATTTGGTGCATTGCTGGGTTGCGGGATTGATTCCCGCAGAGCCGTCGCACTCCTCGCCCGTGTTCAGGATGCCGTCCCCGCAGGTGCCGCAGGCGTTGCCTGTGGCGCTGGCGGTAGACCCGGTGTCGGTGGGACAAGTAGCACTACTTCCCGTACAAGCTTCAGCTGTGTCGCAAACCCCGGTTGAGGCGCGGCACTCTGTTGTTGACGATGCAAACGAATCAGCCGGGCATGTTGCCGATGCGCCGGTACAATATTCAGCCACGTCACAGGTCCCGGCTGATGCCCGGCATTGCGTGGCGCTTGATGCATACGTGGTTTTACAATACGGCGCGCCGCCGTGAGTCAAGTCGCAGGCGTATTGTGACGTTGAACAATCCGTACTCTCTGCGCAGGTTTGGCCGACAGGAAAACCCTCGTCAACTTGCCCATCTCCGTCGTCATCGACGCCGTTACAAATTTCGGTTTGAATGGTCGTTGTTACCGAAGTGGTTGTTCCGCCTGAAATGGTTCCGGTTGGCAACGTAGTACCACCCGTTGGGCTTTTCAGGATGGTGTCGCCTATCTGGGCAAAAACGGGGATAGCCCCAAGGAGGCTATAAATGAAAAAGCAGGAAGAGAGAAATCTGCGGCCGTATTTAAGGATAAAATTCAATTGCACCCCTTTTTTACTATTAACCTAATTCAATTACTGTACTAAGAGCAAAATTTAGGCCAAAAAGCTTTACCCTTCATTGTCCTCCCTTAATAGAGAAGATGCACTAAAATATTGTTATATTTTAATATCTTATAGTTCTACAAAAGACCTTCTATCAGGTTTGAAGAGAATTTTATGATCACCGATTCATTTCTCATATTGGGAATTATTCTCAATATGAAAACCTGAAAACAAAGCAGTCGATATTATTATTGACGTTATCGATTACAAATTGTCAAAAAATTGACCCATCTGTCTTGTTCATTGAAGTTCTAGGAGAATAACTTATTGAAATATTTGAATAAAAATTTCCCCAAAAAAGAGTTTCATGGCATTGAATTTGCTAACACTAATAAAA
>JACQOY010000175.1 GCA_016207765.1 Deltaproteobacteria bacterium
GAGCCAATCTTCCTTTTCATCAGGCCGGGGATGGTAGGATATTTCAGTAAAAAGTGGTGTGGACAATTTTTTTAGATAATCGGATATAATTTTGTCAGTGTCGGCTTGCGGATTTTTTGCCTTTGCCATGGCGGCAAAAAGGAAGGCCTCTTGAAGGGAATCGACGAATATTCTGCCTTTCAGCAACCTTCGAAAATATCGGAATCGATCGATCAAGACCGGTAGATCGGCCGTTAATTCACGGTAAATTTTTTCCATTTCGGGCAAATCGGCGGGGCTGAAATCGATCATTTCAGGGGCGAAGGGGCTTTGAGGGGCCGATGGCGCCTCTTTTTCCTCCAAATTGATTCCGTCGATTGTCCGGTTGGCGCGAAGGGCCTCCAGCACAAGACGATATTTTGATCCTCTGCCCCCGGTTACTTGCAGATTGAACGATCCCTTTCTTTTTCTCACCGCTGTCAGGTCAATATCGAAACAGTCCTTGATGCTCCGATGATCGGCGGGATGGAAACCGATACGGCTCATGATATTGCGCTTTGGCGAACCGGTGAAAACAAGAGACCATGGCGTTTCCGGAAAAAGGACCCGGAAGAGGGGGTAATCCCGAAAAGGTTTTTTCCAGTCAAACATGTTCAGTCTGACCAAAAATTCCGGAAACCTCATAATAACGCCGGCATCCCATCCTCTCCTGTCTCTTGCGAAATAAAGGTGACCCCTGTTCAAGGCTGTTTCAATGGCTTCGCGGGCAGTTCTGTCCCAGGTATCGGGAAATGCCCGGTAGGTTTCATTCCAGTCCAATGTCTTGTTTTTGGCCAGGCTTTCAAGAACGGCGGAAATATTCAGGGAATCCGGTTTTCCCTCAACCAGATGGATATGACGATTCGGTTCATGGCTGCTCATCCCGAAGCGAACCTGAAAATATTGGGAAGAAGCAAGAGGGGCCCATTCTTCTTCTGTTGAATCATAAATTCTTATGCCGGCCACATCATCTGCCGCCAGTTTGGCGGTCAGGATGAAATCTTCCGTAAGCCCCAATGCGCGGGTGAATTCCGGCCAATCTATTGTTTGGAGTATTTTCAAAAAATCGTCGCGCCTGAAAGTAATTCGATCCAGCGGCTGATGGGATTCTATTCCCCTTAAGGCCCGCACGAGAGTTTCCCCTTGAATGCGGGGGAGAGGTTTTAAGCTCATCGTTGTGTCGGGTTCGATATCTTCATCCCCCATTTGGGTTGTCTCGTTATCCCATCCGGGCGCTGTTGCCGGAAGGGGATCACTCATTTCGGGATCGATCGCAAAAGAGTGGAACGACTCTGCTGTGGGGGCGATGATTTTTTCATCGACTGGGAGGGAAGGATCGCCCAAGGGCGCATCGGCCGGAGGGGCCTCGCACCGCCATTTTTTGGCATTCTCAAGATTTTTCATTTCTCCGTATTGCCGAATCAGGGAGACGTAAGCGGGGTAAGGTTCAATCCCTTCCTCGTAGCCGCGCCGGAAATGCACATTCCAGACAAGGTTAAAAAGCTCCGCCTGTCTTGTATTTCCCCCGGGAAAAATTTTTTCAAAATCATGGGCGGTATGGTCGGCGCCGCCGTGGGAAGGATGGCGGAAGGCGTCCAGAATCAGGCAGGTTTTTCCCAGAAGGTCAAGGGCCGGACCTTTGCCTGCATGGAGACCGGCTTTCAACCGTTCCAGAAATTTTGAGCCGGTTAAAAGCTTTGCCTCCGGTGCCGGAGTTTCCATCGTCATGATGGCCCGGCCCACCACATCATCGGCCACGGCTGTGTAAAGAGGCCCGCCTGCCACGTCGGTCAGGGGGGCCTGTTCCAGGGGAGAGGAGAGAAGGGACGGGAGAAGTGCATCCATTCAATCTTACCTCGCCAACACAAGGGTGGCGGCCGAGCGGGGGAGCATCATCACGCTGGGAGCCAGTTGCCCTGCAACCAGAGGATGGAAGGTTGCAAGTCCGGTCCGAAAAAGGGAGGGACTTCCGGATGGAGCTTCATCGGATGATTCGCCTTCGACAACCTCTATATCTTCTCCACTTTCGCCATCAATCTCTCCGTTTGATTCATCGGTTCGGACAGAAATCCCCGCACGCTCGGCAAAGATATCGCTTGCCGGGTCGAACCGATCAAACCGAACCAACGCCGGATTGGCCGAGAGAATATCCCCAAACGTCCTCGCGCTTCTTCCCATTATCGGATCCGCTTCCATGGAAGAATCAAGCTGGGCCACCGGGCCTTCCCCTCTTTGCACCGGCTTGGGAGAAGGTTTCTGATCAGGCTCGGTAAAAAGCTCTGGAAGGCTCAACGGTTTTTCCAAAAATGTGTTGATCGCCAGTCCCACAAAAAGGAGGGCATCTTCTGACTCTGCAGGGAGTAACAAATCGAGCTTTAAAAGAAGCCGGGCTTTCGCCACCCAAGAGGCATCAAGCCGCTTTTTACCGTCAACCGCATTCTCAATCTCCTGAAGAGAAAACTGAAGCTTTTCGATGGAAACACTCTCTCCCAAAAGGGGTTGAATAGTGGGGGCCGCCGATTCTCTCCCCAGTATTTCCTGAACCCGAATGATATAACCATGAATAGTTTTTGCCGAGGCTGAGCGGATTTGATCGGGGTATTTTTTTAAGGCCGCGAGCATAAATTTATCCATTCCTGTGTAGTGCTCACGCAGATAAAGACTCTGTGATGCGGCTTTTTTGATCTCCCCCACCAGGGCGGATAAACGTTCCCACAAGGATGAGTCAAGGGGACTGAATTGTTCGGCCAACTCTTCAAGCCGATAGACCGCTCGAGAGAGTTCCGAGATGAGCGCTGATCCCTTCTTTAAAGCACTAGCTAAAGGGATAAACGTCCTTTGTAGTTGGTCAAGGTCTCCGATTATTTTCCTGAGGGGTTTAAGCCTGGATTCATCAGCCCCTTTTTTAACCCGGGCTCTGCAAATCTCGTTGAGGAGTAACAAGGCTCGCTCGATCAGAGCAGAAGCCCTTTGCGCAAGTTCTTTGAGGTCGGCGGGGTAGACCGATCCCCCTCTTGGTGGAACAGAGTTGGATGTTGCCGCAAAAATCCCCCTCCCGCCGCCGGCAACCCCCAACTGTTCGTGAATTCTCCGAAGGGCGGGGTTAGTCGCGAGAGGATCGCCTTCTGTTTCGTCAAGCCGCTCTTCCCACGGTTCTCCAAAACCTTGCGAGACAGCGGCCGTCGGCCCCCCTTCGGTGGGTGCCGTTGGTGTTTCAAACGGCGCAAAATTGGGTTTTCTCCTCTCCACCGCGGCAGAAAGCCCTTCGAGGGCGATGGGGTTTTCAAATACCTGACGGAGTTCCCTTAATATTTCGTCATTACCTCTTGGCAACACCAAACTAAGACGGGTTAAACGATTTGCCGCCTCGAGGGCAAAGCGAGGCCTCCCTTTGCTTTGGACCAAAAGTGCGTCATAACGGGCCTGAAGGTCGCCTGCCAGTGGAGAAGCTGAAATGAAATCACCGAAATTTATTTCCCTTCTTTCAATCAAAGCCTGGACAAGCTCTTTTTCAACAGCAAGTCTGTATCGTTCAGCTATATTTTGATATGGCCCCCAATACTTTGAGGCCCTGACTACTCTCCCCCCACTGAGGGAAGGAAATTCCCCGCTCTCGATCATTCTGTCCAAGTCGGCCCGGCTGACAAGATGGTCGGCAATTCCCATCTCAAAGGCCTGTCGGCCGGTGATTGGTTTTTGGGCGCTTGTCGTAAACTGAACAATGATGCCGGCAAGACGGCCAATCCGTTGAGCCAGTCTGGCCCCCCCTTTAAGGCCGGGGACAATTCCCAAAAGGGTCTCCGGAAGGGCAAACTGCGCCTCATCGGTGGCAAGAATCTCCCCCACCGCCAGTGCCATTTCAAAACCGCCCCCCCAGGCGGCTCCATCGACAACTGCAATGGCCCTGATTCCCCCCGCTTTCAAAGCTGAAATCCGGTCGAAAAGTTCAAGCCCTTCTCGGGTAAAATCAAGAATGGGGTCTATTTTTCCCTCCCTTAAATGATCGACAAAAAATCCAAGATCGGCCCCCGCCCCAAAATCGCCGCCAAGCCCTTCAAAGACCACTGTGCGGATATTTGAAGTTTCTTTCACTGCATCCAATTCATCCAATGCTTTTGCCAGGGCTTCCACTACTTCCTCATTTAACGCATTCCGCTTGGCGGGGCGTAGAATTTGAATCCGGGCGACGCCGGTATCGGGATTAAATTGAAGCCGGACGTTGGAATTTGCGGGCCCACTTATTCCGACAAGATAATCCCTAAGCTCACCCATCCTTTCATGCCTGTATTCAGTCGGGAGATCGTTTATCGCGCTTGCGGTGAGAAAGGTAAGCCCTCTTCCCCAAGCCAATCCGACGGTTGTTCCCAGCTCAATGTCTTTGATCAATGGTTGAATCCTCTCGGGGTCACGATTTTGACCGAGAAGATCGGAGATGGCGAAGGCAACCCCTCCTGTAAGTGATTGGTGAATGGTTGAACGAGAAATTTCAAATGCAAGGTCCGACCGTATCGGACGAGCGTATTGGGATAAGGATTCTTTGAGTCGCTCAATCGCCTCGTCTTTCCCCTTGTCATCCACAGGAAGCGGCCAATCGGCTTTCAGCTCTTCCACCTGACTGACAAGCGAAGAAGCGGGGGCGTAAAAGGCTCCAAGCTCTGCTGTCAACGTTATGGCGGAGTGGAGGGCGATCGGAACGCCGGTGAAATTCATCAAGGCAAATGGACCCATCCCCACCCCAAAAAGGGCTTTCGCCTCACGATCAATCAGGACCATAAGGTCTTTAACAAACCGGTCCCTCTCCTCACCATCCGGTATTTCCAAGCTATCGGGAATAGAATCCAAAAGCGTTGCCGCCTCGTTGAGCCATGGAACAAAAAAGCGGTTGACGATAAACCCGGGACTGTCGGGGGCGGAAATAGCCACCTTTCCCAAACGACGGCTCAAGGTCAAAAGACGAAGCTTGGCCTCTTTGTTGACCGGATCTTTGACATCGCCGGGGACAATCAATTCAAGAAGTCGATTGGAAAAAGGGGGATTAAAAAAATGGGCCCCCACAAGGCGCCCCTCGGCCCCACTGGCCTGCGCCAAATCACCGATTTTGAATGACGAGGTATTGCTGACAAAAAGGGTATCGGGATGGCTTGCTGTAACCAGATCGGCAAAGAGGGTCTCTTTTGCGGAACGATTCTCAAAAATCGCCTCAATCACAAGCCCCGCATTGTCAACAACCTGACGGAGAGGGGTTGATGGGGAGAAGACAGAAAGCCGGCCCCTCATCTCGGCGGCCCGTTCAGGGGTGATTTTTCTCTTCTCAACCCCTTTTTCAATGAGGGCCTCAACCTTTGCCTTGGCTTTTTCAGCCGCTGAATCATACATCTCGTAGACTCTCACCTCGTAACCGGCAGAAATGGCGGCATAGGCAATCCCACTCCCCATATTTCCGCCGCCGACAACGACAACGATGTTGTCATCGACGCTTCGACTCTTTCCAAGGAGAGGACGGGCAATGGCGGACAGCGGCGCCACACCTCTTGGGCCGGTAATCGTTTCCAACCCCTCTTGTGCCTCCTCAAGGGCGGCAAGAGTGCCGCTCGCCACGAATGAATCTCTTCTTGCAAGGAGATCATCAATAAGAGAACCAATACCTCCGGCCCTCTCCGCCGTGACAAGATGGCCTTCTACAGCAGACTTAACCTCACGGAGTGTCCCGGTAAGGTTTGCATTTCCTCCCTCCCCCTGTGCCTTTAATTCATCTCCAAGGGCAAGGGCAAGAAAGCTTAAATCAACGGATGGTGATGAGGCAGATGGTAATGACATATTTTCTCCTCCTGAAATTTGACTGGTTTCAACAAAAATCCCGGCACGGGCGGCGAAAGAGAGGCCTCTGTTCGAGGCGGGATCGCGGTCAATGCGCAGGGCGGGGTTGAAATTTGGATCGTGCAATATTCCTTCAAGCCGCTCTTCCCACGGTTCTCCAAAACCTTGCGAGACAGCGGCCGTTGGCCCCCCTTCGGTGGGGTTTGCGGGAATCGGTTCCCTGAAAAGTTCTTCAAGGCTCAAAGGCCTTTCCAATAATGAATTAATGGTGAGGCCCATCCACAAGAGAAGCTTTTCCGATTCTTCGGGAAGCAACAGGGCCAGTTTCAGAAAAAGCCGTCCCCTTTTTTCCCAAAACGACTGATGAAGTCTCTTATTCCCGGGAACCTTTTCGTAGACCGCGGCCAATGAAAACATCAATACCTGGGTGGAGAAACCCTTCCCATAAAGTACCTCAAGATAAGGGGTTACCGTTTTTTTCTCCAATATTGCTTTGACTTCAACAAGGTAACGGCCAACTCTTTGAAGCGGAACCGACCCGACCGCAAAATTCAGGCCGGTTATTTCTTCTTTGGCCTCTTGATCCATTCCTGCATAAGTATCACCCAGATTGACGGCGCTTGACGCGGTCTTTTTGATCTCCCCCACCAGCGCGGATAACCACCTTTTCTTTGCCGACAGGCTTTCAAAACGACTGAACTTTTCAACCGCTCCTTCAAGCCGGTATCCCGTTCGGGAGAGTTCCCCTGCAAGCTTTGATTCCATCTCAAACCTGTCGGTCAGGGAGGAAAATTTCTCTTTCAGTTGAGACAAGCAATTGATGATTTCCTCGACATGACCGAGGGTACCCGCCTCACGCGCTCTCAAATAGTGGGAGCGAAGGTCTTCAATTGCCGGCAAGACTTGCTCGATCAGGGCAGAGGCCCTGCGGGCAAGCTGTCTCAGGTCGGCGGGGATGGCCGGTCTTTCTACGGTTGAAGCAGTTGAAGCCGGAAGAGCCGGCCTGCCTCTCGCAGAAAAATCTTGCATCGTCTTCCTCAAAGCCGGTCCAACGGGACGTCTTCCCCCTTCGAGTCCCAATCCTCTCCCTCCTTGCCGAGGATCGTCAAAAGTCATCATGGGGAGTTTTAAATCGCGCCCCCATCGACGGCTGGCGGCTTGGTCTGGAAACGGAGAAGGAGCCAGAAGGGGGGTCCTTCCCTCTTCGGGGGGAGGGACATATTTATCCTCAAAAAACCTGGCGGCTTTTGCAAGAAGGGCAATTTCAGCGTCTCGTGTTGCAGGATCGTCGCTGACATAACCCCGGAACGCCAGGAGATTGGCGACTATTTTTCTCGGACCCCATGATAGCGGTAGAGAGTACGGGTTTTTCGCCTGCCGGCGAGCGGCGAGGTCCTCAAGAAGTTGTTGGTCACCGGGAGAAAGGGTGTTGCGAAAGGCTATCCAAGGCGAAAAGTGTACCACGACAAAAAGTTATTTCTTCCCTGCTTTTGTGACCCCGACAAAAGCAAAGAGGGAAACGAACCAAAAAATAGCTGGACTTGAAAGAGGAATTTATGTACACATTTTTTTGCCTTGTCAAGAATAAACACAACAACAGGAGGATTTTATGAATCTTATTGGCCACTTGCTTAAATCGGGGATGATTGTGGGGATGTTTGTCCTTTTGCTTTCTATTTTCCCAAATTGCAGTAGCAGTGACAGCGATGACGGTGGTGGGGGGACAGCGGACTCGGATGACACTGCGGCGGGTGGAACAGTGGCCACATCAACCATCGGTGGTTTTGGGAGCGGCGCGGATAGCGCCGACGCAAGCGTCAGCGCCCTAAGAAAGCCCCTTGCGGCCATGGGCGATTATGCCTGCAGTATGACCTGCGGGGATGGCGACGAGGCAACCGACGACGGTCACACATGTGATTTTACAGGGGGCGACGGCGCCGACGATATCGAGGCGATTTCCTGCACCGCCTCATGCAACGGAGGGGGAACCATCACTTCCTTGCTCGATCTCACCTCTCTTTCATCGGAAACAATGTCTTTGGAGATGACCTACGACGGTTGTGTTTTTGATGTTTGTAGTGACAACAACTGGACGATGAGCGGTGAGGGATCTGTCAGGGTCGACAACAGTACCTGTAGCGCCACCTGGAGCCTGGAGCTGGCGGGGGAGGATTCAGACGGCGCCTCCCACACGATTACGGTTGCCGGTTCCATGGATTTTCCCGAAGCCGAATCGGAAGGGACCATCCGTTGCGGATCCCCCTCTTGTGAGGATATCGATAGCGTCACCATTACGGTGGATGATGTATCCATCAGCGCCGCAGAGGCGTGCGAGACGGCAACCACATTGGATGACACCGGAGAGTGCCCTATTTAATCTGCGCATACTGTAATCCCCCCCTTGCTTAACCATTAAGCCAATGGGTCGGTTAATCGTACACTTTTAAATGGGGAGAAGATAAAAATAGATGACGCAAAAATGGCTGACGCCGCCGGCCAAAACAAAAAGGTGCCAGATTTCGTGAAAGCCGAACTTGCCGGGAAAGGGATTCGGTTTTTCCAGATAGTAGAATAAGGCGCCGATGGTGAAGAAGAGGCCGCCGATCATCAAGAGAACAAATCCTCCGGGAATTTCCCGATACAGCGGACCAACCAGCGGAAGGGCCAGCCATCCCATTCCTATGTACAGGCCGACCCAAATCCATTTTGGCAGGTGATGAAACTTCGTTTTCAGGACGATTCCCAGAACGGCCAAAAACCAAATCAGCCCCAAAGTGCTCCACCCAAGGGTGTTTCTCAAAAGAATCAGACAGATTGGGGTAAAGGTCCCGGCGATCATGATAAAGATCGCATAATAGTCCCACTGGCGCAAAAGATGCTCGGTTCGGGCCGATCCCGAAACCCCGTGATGAAGGGCGCTGGCGACAAAGAGGTTGATCAGGGCCACCCCATAAACGGCGACGCTGAAAATGTGCCATGGCTTGTGAGTCGTTATGGAAGAGGAGAGCAGAAGGATAACGCCGACTATCGAAAGCACAGCGCCCAGGGACGAGATGAGTGTGTTGTAAATTTCGTCAGTGACGTGATGGCTTCCATCTTTGCTTAGGGTTCGGGCTGGTTTTAAAGAAGCATCTCTAACCACGGTGCAATTGACGATATGCAACGATCGATGGATTTTTATCAAGACATTTATCATTTGTGCCGTATTTTGTGTTCAATATTATAGTATAAATTAAACTATTTAAATAAAAATTGTTAAATATTAAATATTTATAAAACACAATGTGTTCAAATGAACACTAAAAAAATATTTTTGTCTTGTGTCTCGGCAATGGGGCCTCTACAATGGGACCATGAACAACGGGAAATCAAACATCAGCGTTTTTGAATATCGCGACTATCGGGCTTTCCTCAAGTCCTGGTATGACGAGGCCAAAAAGTCGCGGGCCTCTTTTTCGTTTCGATCCTTCGCAAAAAAAGCGGGGTTTCATACATCCAACTTCCTCATGCTGGTAATGAAGGGGAAACGAAACCTGACCGAGGAAAGCCTGAAGAAATTCGTCGTTGGTTTGGAGCTCAACAAACAGGAGGGGGAATTTTTTCGAAGCCTTGTTTTTTTCAACCAGGCGCGGACGCATGAGGACAAGAACTTCTATTATCAACGCCTTCTCCAGTCGAAAAAATTCGGCCAACTGAAGCCGATCGAAAAACAGCAGTACGAATATTACTCGGCCTGGTATCATCCGGTGGTCCGCGAACTGGTTGCCTCGAGGGAGTTTGACGGAACGCCGGGATGGGTAGCCGGCAGGCTCTCACCGGCCATTACGCCGTCACAGGCGGAAAAGTCGATCGAACTCCTGGAAGAACTGGGGATGATCCAAAAAAACGGAAATGGCCGCTATAAACAGGCCAGTTCCATTGTCACCACCGGGCCCGAGCTGACCTCGGTGGTGGTTCACAACTATCATAAAATTCTTCTCGATCTTTCCAAAGAGGTCATGGATCGCCTTTCGATGGGCTATCGTGACGCCAGTTCCATGACCCTGGGGGTCAAGAGAGAGCGC
>JACQOY010000160.1 GCA_016207765.1 Deltaproteobacteria bacterium
CCCTCGAACAGGGCATGATTGACCGGACTCCCCCATCCTCCGGAGAGACAGATAAGCCCCCCGTTATATTCTTTGAGAAGCGCCATATCGACGCGGGGCTTGTAGTAGAAGCCTTCGAGGCAACTGACGGTGAGGAGCCTGCACAAATTTTTATACCCCTGTTTGTCGAGAATGAGCAGAACGACCTGCCAGAGGTGGTCGATGCCCCTGCGGTGCTGTTTCAAGGTATGCTGGTCGTGTGACGGCAAAAAGACGGTACAACCGATAATCGGCTTGATCCCCTTTTTTTGCGCCTCGCTGAAAAAATCAACCGCCCCGAAGATGTTGGCGTAATCGGTCATCGCTACGGCCTGCATGCCGAATGCCCTGGTTTTGGCCACCAGATCGGGGATGCGGATGGCGCCGTTTAAGAGTGAGTATTCGGTGTGGTTGTGGAGGTGAACGAAGGGCATCAAACCAAATGTGCTTCCCTGGCCTGTTGGCGGATAAAATGGGAAAGTTCCCGAAGAGCCTTGTTGACGGATCGCGAGTCGGGGAAATTTCTGGCCACGTCGGGCTCAAGGACGACAACATTGGTCCCCCTCGCGTATCTCCCGGCGTACTTGCCTCTCACTCCCCCATGGAAATCGTATTCCGGAAGCATTCTCCATTTTTGGGTCTTTTTACTTTTCTTCATAATCTCGTATTTCCTTTTTAGTCGCCGGTCGCGCGCTGACAATCTTGATTGTACCATCTCTATCGGTATGCGCAACAACAACTGTCATTCCCCTTCCGGATTGCCCAACCGTTATAAAACGCTCCTCCCCGGCAGAATGGATCGGATCGGCTTGATCTATCTCATCTCCCACTTCCGGCAATTCCCCGCAGGGTCGAATTCCACGCAGACGGGGGTCGGTTGGCAATTATAAATCCCCGGTTTGCCGCAGGGGATAACCAGATATTCATAGGCAATCCATATTGCCAGGCCGGCAAGAATAAAAGCGATAACCAGCCACAGATAAAATCTTTTTTTCATGCCGTTGGTAAAATTATTCCCACTCAATCGTCCCCGGCGGCTTGGAGGTGATATCGTAGACCACGCGGTTGATCCCCTTTACTTCATTGATAATCCGGCTCGCGATTCGGCCGAGCAGTTCGTGCGGGAGATCGGCCCAGTCAGCCGTCATCCCGTCCTGACTCTTCACCACCCGCAGGGCGCAGACGCTCTCATAGGTTCGTTCGTCCCCCATCACGCCGACCGACTGCACCGGCAATAGAACGGCAAAGGCCTGCCAGAGGTACTCGTAAAAACCGGCCCTTTTGATCTCTTCCATCACAACAGCATCCGCGGAGCGGAGCAGGTCAAGCCTCTGTCTGGTCACGGCGCCGATCACGCGGATGGCCAGCCCCGGCCCGGGAAACGGATGACGGTTGATGATTTCATCCGGCATTCCCAAATCGCGGCCGAGCCGACGGACCTCGTCCTTGAAAAGTTCGCGGAACGGCTCCAAAAGCTTCAATCCCATCTTTTTGGGGAGCCCGCCGACGTTATGATGGCTTTTGATCACCGCCGACGGCCCCTTAAACGAGACGCTCTCAATCACATCGGGATAAAGGGTCCCCTGCGCCAGCCAGGCGGCCCCTTTTGTTTTTTTGGCCTCCTTTTCAAACACCTTGATAAAGAGCCTTCCGATAATCTTCCGCTTTTTTTCCGGATCGATCACCCCTTTCAACGCCTTTAAAAAAAGCCCCGACGCATCCACATATTTGAGTCTGATGGGATAGTACTTTGTGAAGAGACTCCTCACCTTCTCGGCTTCGCTTTTCCGGAGAAGACCGTTGTTGATAAAAATACAGGTCAACTGGTCGCCAATGGCCCGGTGGATCAAAACCGCCGCCACCGATGAATCGACCCCTCCTGAAAGACCTAAAATAACATTTTCTTTTTTAATGTTATCCCTAATTTCTTCAACCGATCGTTGAATGAAGGAATGCATATTCCAATCGGGCTTAAGGTCACAGATTTTGAACAGAAAATTCTTGAGGATCTGCGTTCCTCCCTCCGTGTGGGCCACTTCAGGATGGAACTGGAGGGCGTGGATTTTTTTTTCGGGGTTCGAGATCGCGCTGACGATCTTGTTTTCGGTGACCCCAGTGACGCGAAAACCTTCGGGGATTTTCTCGATCGAGTCGCCATGGCTCATCCAGACCACACTCTCGGGCGTTACCCCTTCGAACAAGCCGTTGTTCCCCTGAATAACCAGTTTGGAGCGGCCATATTCGCGCTTCTTGGCCTGAATCACCTCCCCTCCCATCCGGTGAACGATGAGCTGGAGGCCATAACAAATGCCCAAGATGGGCACTCCAAGATCAAACAAACGGGGGTCGCCCTTGGGGGACTTTTTGGCCAGTACACTGGCCGGGCCGCCGGAGAGAATAAGGGCCTTGGGATTGAAGTCGCGGATTTTTTCAAAGGGAACGGTGCAGGGATGTATCTCGCAGTAAACTTTTTGCTCGCGGATGCGCCGGGCAATTAATTGCGTGTATTGGGAACCGAAATCGAGGATGAGGACTTTGTTCACATGTTCACGTTCATACGTTCATACGTGCTTACGTTTTGTACGTTAGAAACATGATAACGTATTAAACGTAAGAACGTACCAAACGTAAGAACGTATTAACCGAGATTGTAGTTCGGCGCCTCTTTGGTGATGATCACGTCGTGCACATGCGATTCCTTCAGGCCGGCGGGGGAAATCCGCACAAACCGGGCCTTTTTGTGAACCTCGTCGATGGTCTTGCAACCGAGGTAACCCATCCCCGAGCGCACCCCGCCAACCATCTGGAACAGCGTTGCGGAAAGAGGCCCCTTGTGCGGCACCCGCCCCTCAATCCCCTCGGGGACAAACTTCGCCTCTTCCGCCACATCGAACTGGAAATAACGATCCTTCGCCCCCTCCTGCATGGCGGAGAGCGACCCCATGCCGCGGTAAACCTTGTAGCTCCTCCCC
>JACQOY010000161.1 GCA_016207765.1 Deltaproteobacteria bacterium
AAGCCCTGGAAGGGCGGCGGTCTAATTGACCTTGCCCTTTCAGGGCAAAACAATTTTGTCTGACATTTTCCCGGGGGCTACCCGCCCCCGGCTAGAAGAACCGCACCCCTCTGGGGTGAGCCGTTATTCTGTTTCCATCCTTTCCATTATCTTTTCCATCTCTTCCTCCGTCACCACCGTTCCCGTCAGGCGTTCTGTCATGATTTCTTCCTGCTTTCTGTCCAGAAACACGACGGTGGGCCAACCGATCACCTGAAAACGATCAACCGCCTGCCGGCAGAGCGGGGTGTCCTGGGTGCAGTCGATTTTCACCCCCACCCATTTTTCACCAATCCGCCGTCGGATACCCGTGCGCTCCCATACCTGATGGTCGAGCTCGATACAAGGGGAACACCACTGCGCAAAGAAATCGACAACCATCGGTTTTTTCTCTGCGGCGGCACGGGTCATTCCCTCGTCAAGCGAGGTGATCCAGACTTTATCGTCAACCGGCTTGGCCCCTGCCACTTGGGCGTAAATCACCCGTCCATAGTAGACGGCAACCAGAATCATCAGGACGCCAAGCGCCCTCTTCACCCAAACACTCCAGGCTCCCGAACCGATTTTGACCTTTGCCGCCCCATAAAAGAGGCCGAGCACCAGAAACAAAGTCCCCATTCCAAGGGCATAGGCAAACAGAAGCCAAAAACCCAATGCCAAATCCCTTGTCTTGGCCACATAAACCAAAAGAGGGCCGACAACAGGCCCCACACAGGGAGCGGCAAAAAGACCCATGGTCAATCCGACAAAAAAGATTCCGCGGAAGCCGGTTGAGGGGATTTTGGTGAGACGGGCCTGAACCGACGCGGGAAGACGCAAATCGAAAAGACCCAAAAGTGAAAAAGCCATGAAAACAAGGACAATCTACAGAAGAATCAGAAAAACAAGGCTCTGAAACAAAAAACCGAGGCTTAATCCGACAGCCGCCGCCGAAAGCCCCAAGAGGGAATACATGACGCTCATCCCCAAAACCATCATCCCTACGGCGAGAAGATTGTGAAGAAGACGCTGATCGCGGCGAACCCCGATGATCGCCAACGTCACCGGAATCATCGGCCAAACACAGGGGGTCAAATCGGTCAGGATACCGCCGATAAAGGCAACCAGCAAGGCCAGCCAGATCCCTTCGGAGGCCACCAAGCCAAAATCTTTTTGTTTGACCAGATCCTTGAGGCGACCGAGCCAACCCTTTTGAGGCGGCGCCGATTCGGCAGCGGGTTCCGGCTGGACAGCGGATGCGCCGCGGGACGAAACAAAAGTCACCTGAAACGGCAGATGCATGAGTCGATAACAAAGTTTGTCGGAGCAACCCTGATATTGAATTTCGCCGGAGACGGTCTTCCTGCCTGTCCAGGCGCCGGAAGGAATTTGAAGAGACGCCTCCAAAACCGCTTCATCGTGATAAACAGGGGTAATACGGCCGAAGAAAGGATCTTCCTTCAAAACCCCCTCCGGTTTGATAATTTCCCCCGCCGTCACTCCCTCCAGTCCATCAAAAACAATATCGGTCATTTCCCCGTAGAGATAATATTTTTCGGGGATCTGAAACTGGACCGTGAATGTATATTTCTCCCCCGGGACAACCGATAGGGGGCCTTCATCATACTGGACGGAAAACGGATCGCTTTCATTCCCCTCCCTCTGGAAGGCATGGACCCCCATCGATCCGCCGATCAGAACGGAGAGGCACAAGACAACGGACAGGAACATTGATTTCTTCAGGACCACTGCCGAATTATTTATTCCAAAAAACCGGAATTTGGAAATGAATAATTGATCGATGGACAATTCTAATGATATAAAGGATGACCATACCGTTCGCAAAGCTTACGGTATCTGATGCACCGGTACAGTCCCCAGAGGTGACTGTACTTGGGGTAGCAGAGCTACTGATCCGAGGTGCTGATCCATGCCAACCAAAGATCCCGCGGCGGAAAAGGCCAAAACCGTCCGTCTGCAAAACAAGGCGATGATCAAGGCCGCCCTTGAGGCTGCAAAGGGGACAAAAGCCAAGTTCTTTTTCATCTATATCGACGCGGTCGAGGACAACCTGATTCCGGAAGCTTTGCCCAAAGGCTTAAGCATTATTTTGGTCACAAAAAAAAAGAGCCTTGCGACGGAAAGCAAAGCCTCTTCCAAACAGATCATCACCCTTCCCAAACTCATGCTGGGGCGCATAGGCATGATCAAGGTGGCGGTCATCCTGGCCATTTCGGCCAAACTGGTGGAACAGGACGACATTATCGTTTTTCTGGGAGGCAAGGCCGAAGCGGGCCTTTTGGACACTCTCTTGACCTTCAAAATCGGCGGTGAATCGGAAATCATCACCGGTACCGATTTTGCCGACATTCCGGAGACGGTCAAACCGGCGATTTTCGAACATGCGTTGAACCTCTCCATGGAACTGGCCAACAAGGGACGTGAAGGGAAGCCGATTGGAACCATTTTCGTTCTGGGGGACGAAGAGAAGGTGATGCAACTCTCCAAACAGATGATCATGAACCCTTTCAAGGGCTATGAGGAAGAGGAGCGAAACCTCCTGAATCCGGCCTTGAAGGAAACCATCCGCGAGTTTTCCGCGTTGGACGGGGCTTTCGTCATTTCGGGGGAGGGGGAAGTGATTACCGCCGGCCGTTATCTGGGAGCCGCCACCGATGAGTCCGAAATCCCCCGCGGCCTCGGGGCCCGGCATATCGCCGCCGCCGGCATCACCGCGTTGACAAACGCGATCGCCATTGTTATATCGGAATCCACCGGTGACGTCCGGATTTTCCGGAACGGAAAAGTCATCATGGAAATTGAAAAAACAACCCGGTAGGCGGCAGGGCCACTAGTGACGAGCCGCCGGCCGTTTAAAAAAACATGCTGTGTAATTTGCAAGGGTGTGGTGTATGCAAATTACGTGACTCGTGGTGTTTCGCCACGGAACGAAACATACAAAATTATGAAACAACCCGAACTGAAATACCTCGACAAACGAACCGTCCGGCGCAATATTAAGCAGGGTTTTTTGAAAGAGGACGAACATGACAAGTTCTTGAAGGGCCTCCCCGACGAGGCGGAAAACGCCGTTCCCGTCTCATTCGAAGAACTTGACGCGGCTGAATTGCACCGGGAAGAGGAAATGGATGACGAGGAACTCATCGAGGACGATTTGCCGCCTGAAACCCCCTCCAAAGACGAGTAACCCGGAAGAACCCCCGTTTGGGCCGCCACCGTTTGACAAACTGCGTCAGATACGGGTAAACTTGGGTTAGTGCCTTTATCCACCCTTAAAAGGATTGCCCGCCGTATGATCCGCCGCGGCAAGAGTTGGGGTACTATTGTTGCTCTGACTCTGCGGGGAAATCGCATCGAAAGAAAAGCGAATCTGAAGCATTGCAAGAACCCGGTTCTTTTGTTGTACGGCTTTGGCGCCACCCGCAGAACCTTTTCCATTCTGGAACGCCGCCTCTATAACGACGGCTACACCGTTTTCAGCATCAACCTGGGGGGGATGTTCGGGACTTTCAATACCCACGCGATTCAGGACTTGGCCGCCTACGTGGATGAAAAAATCGAACGGCTTTACAAAAAATACGGCTTTCGCGGAAAGCTCTCGATCATCAGCCATTCCAAGGGGGGGTTAATCGGCACTTATTATGTGAAAAGACTGGGGGGAGACCGGCGGGTGAAATTGCTCATCACGCTGGGAACGCCCCACAACGGCAATCCATGGGCCATGCTGGCCCTGTTTAGCCCGGCCGCGCTGATTTTCAAGAGCATCCGGCAGATGACGCCGATGTCCGATTTCCTCAAACGCCTTAAAACCGGCCCCTTTCCAAAAAGGGTCAAGCTTTATTCCATTTACTCGAAAGATGACCGCGTCTCCCCCTATCCCTGCTCTGTCGTCGACGAAGCCCCCAACGCCAAAAACCTTGAGCTGGAAGGGGTGAGTCATTCGGAATTCCTGATCAAGAAAAACGTCTACAACCTGATCAAACATGCATTAAACGACGAGATGCCGGCCTCGCTGGAGGAGTGGACCCGCAAACGCCTTCAGGAAACAGCGACTGAGGCGCTCTCGAAAAGGTCCCGTTTTCGTCTCATTGAGGGATCAAAGAGTCTTGCATTCAGAAAAACAGGGTCCGGGGTTTAAGGTTTGAACTTTGAACTTTAAACTTTGAACTTTAAACCCTGCAGTATCTCCCTCCCTCCCTCATTCAGAATTTCCTCCGCCATTGTTTTCGCCTCTTCCACAGCCTGAGACGAGGCGATTTTTCGCGAACGGGAAATAACCTTCCTCCCCTCAAGATCGGAGACAAACCCTTTCAGTTCAATTTCACTCCCCCGAGAGACGGCATGACATCCGAGCGGCACTTGGCACCCCCCTTGCATCACCTCCAGAAATGCCCGCTCCGCCGAGACACAAAGATGGGTTGCCGGATCATCAAGGGGGCTAATCAGTTTTTTGGTATTGTCGTCTTTTTCACGAATTTCCAGGGCGAGCGCCCCCTGCCCCACGGCGGGAATCAGATCAAGATATTCGGTGATTTCCGCCTCAAACCCCAGTCGTTTCATCCCCGCCGCCGCCAGGACAATGGCACCGACATCCCCGTTTTTCACCTTCTTCAAGCGGGTATCGATATTTCCACGGAGGTCCTCATATGTCAGATCGGGGCGGATGGCCTTCAATTGACATTTCCGGCGAAGACTGGAGGTGCCGACTTTTGCCCCCGGCGGCAATCGATCAAATTTTTCGCCGCCGGATGAAACCAGCACGTCGCGCGGATCGACACGCGGCGGTACCACCGCCAGATTCAAGCCCTTCGGCAAAATGGTCGCCATGTCTTTGAGGCTATGAACCGCGAGATCGACTCGTTGATCGAGCAGGGCTTCTTCAATTTCCTTGGTGAACAGGGCTTTCCCCCCGATGTCGGCCAGACGACCGGCCGGTTTCTTGTCCCCCGTCGTCGTCATGGGAATGAGCTCAACATTCAGACCAAGCCATTTTTGCCGGAGTTGATCCGCCACCCAATTGGCCTGCCAGAGGGCCAGGCTGGATTTGCGGGTGCCGATGCGGAGGGTGTTGGTCATCATGGATTATTTTCAGGACGAAACAGCCGATTCGGCAGGTTGGGCGGAGGTTTCCGCCACGCCACGCCGGTAATCGCACCCTTTCTCCGGACAACGGATCTCCAGTCCTCTACCCTTTGAATATTTTTCGACCAGATAATTCGAGCCGCACTGCGGGCATTTTTCGTTTACCGGCTTGTCCCAGGCGGCAAAGGTGCAGTTGGGATAGCCGGTGCAACCATAAAATACTCTCCCCCGCTTGGACTTGCGTGCCGACAACGGTTTTCCGCACTGGGGACAATCAATACCGAGAGAAATCGCCTTGGTTGTTTTGCATTTGGGATAGGCCGAACAGGCCAGAAACTGCCCGAAGCGTCCCCGCTTGACAATCATCGGTGATCCGCATTTTTCGCAAACCTCACCGGTGTCTTTGGGCACTTCCGGAATAATTTTTCCCGACTCGTCTTTTCTGAATTCCTTGGTATTCTTGCAGTCAGGGTACGATTGACAGGCCAAAAATTCACCGTGACGCCCGAATTTGATCACCATCGTCGATCCGCACTTTTCACATTTCAAGTCGGTGAGTATTTCCTGCCGCTTGATATCCTTCATGTGGACCTTTGCATGGCTTAAGGTCTTGGAGAAAGTGCCGTAGAAATCCTTGAGCGTGTCCACCCATTCCATCTTCCCCTCTTCAACCTGGTCGAGTTCCTCTTCCATTCGGGCGGTAAATTGGACGTCCATAATTTCGGTAAAATTTTTCACCAGCAAATCGTTGACCATCGTCCCCAGCTCAGTGGGACGAAGGCGCTTGCCCTCATCCTTCTCACAATATTTCTTGTCCTGAATCACCCCCAGAATGGACGCGTATGTGGAGGGGCGGCCAATCCCTTTTTCCTCCAATTCCTTGACAAGGGAGGCCTCGGTAAATCGGGGCGGAGGCTGGGTGAAATGTTGCGACGGCAAATATTCGAGGCACTTAAGGGTTTCCCCCTCCTTTAATTCCGGAAGAATCGCCCCCTCACCCCCCTTTTCGTCTGTTTCCTCCTCCCCTTTAGGGCTTTTCGCCTCTTCGTCTTCCTCTTCGATGTAAACCGAAATGAAACCGGGAAATTTGATGATGGATCCGGTGGCCCGGAATTCATAAATACCCGCTGTGATGACAAAGGTGGTCCGGTCGAGAACGGCCGGCTTCATCTGGCTGGCGACAAAGCGCTTCCAGATCAATTCGTAGAGGCGATACTCATCCTTCTTCAAATATTTTTTAACGACATCGGGCGTATAGGCCATGGAGGTGGGACGGATGGCCTCGTGGGCCTCCTGGGCCTCCTTCTTCGATTTGTAGAAATTGGGTTGATCGGGCAGATAATCCCTTCCGTACGCATCATTAATATATTGCCGAACCTCATCCAGAGCTGTCGATGCGACACGGGTGGAATCGGTTCGCATATAGGTGATCAACCCCGCCGACTCGCCGCCGGCGACTTCAACCCCCTCGTAGAGCTGTTGCGCCAGCATCATTGTCCTTTTCGGCGAGAAACCGAGTTTGCGCGAAGCCTCCTGCTGAAGTTTTGACGTGATGAAGGGGGGTGACGGGTTCCGTTTTTGTTCCCTCTTTTCGATTGCCTTGAGAACAAACGGTTTCGGCTTGATTTCCTCCACCACCCTGTTTGCCTCTTCCTGATTGCCCGGGATGAATTTTTTCCCCTCTTTCTTGTGCAGGCGCGCAACGAACAGCGGCGGCAAGCTTCCTTCAAGCTTTACTTCGAGGCTCCAATACTCGTCGGTTTTGAATTCCTGAATCTCTTTTTCGCGGTCACAAACCAGCCGCACCGCCACCGACTGAACCCGCCCCGCCGAAAGACCGCGACGGACCTTGTCCCACAGAATGGGGCTGATCTGGTAGCCGACCAGCCGGTCGAGGATCCGTCGGGCCTGCTGGGCCTCGTACATATTCTTGTTGAGCTCAGTCGGATTGGCAATCGCCTGCTTGATGGCATTTTTGGTGATTTCGTTAAAGAGAACGCGGTAAACAGGAGGGGCCTTTTTAGAACGTCTGATTTCCTCAGCCAAATGCCAGGCAATCGCTTCCCCTTCACGGTCGGGATCGGGGGCTAAAAACACTTTCTCCGCTTTGGAGGCCTCATTTTTGATTTCATCGATGACCTTCTTTTTACCCTTGATGATTTCGTATTCGGGTTTGAAATTATTTTTGAGATCCACCCCAAGGCTCTTGGGGGGCAGATCCTTGATGTG
>JACQOY010000180.1 GCA_016207765.1 Deltaproteobacteria bacterium
AAATTATGCATTGCGTTAAATTTTTTGTTGACACCTAATGACGCATCGTGTTAATTCCTCCCCATTATTGACAAGCCAAAAAATTGAGGAGGGGAATATGGCGGGAACAAAATCAAAAAAAGGGAATCAGGGGCGCTTCTTCAAAGAGAGGCTGGCGCAGGTGAACCGCGTCATTGAAAAGCTCGAGTCGGAAGTGGAGAAGGCGGTTGCCCGGCTCATGAAACGAAGCGAAAAGTCCAGCCTGGTTTTAAAGAAAAACTTCGACGAGATTATCGAAAAAATCAGCTCCTCCGATCTTTATTCAAAGGCGACGGCAAAGAAAGAGGAGCTGCAGAAAGAAATCCGCCATCTGGCCGATGATGTTGTTTCCAAGATCAAGTCGTTTGACTTTCGTGTGGCCAATCCGCTGTTGAGCGAAATCCGCGGAAACCTCGATCAGATCGTTGAAAAGCTCCAGAAGACCGATCTTGTCTCCGTGGCCAAAGACAAGGTTATCGACACGCGCGATCATATGTTGAACGTGCTGAGCATTCCGTCGCAGAAAGAAGTTTCCGAACTTTCAAAAAAGGTTGTCAGCCTGGAAAAAAAGCTGAAAGTCCTCACGCAGAAGGCGGCATAAAGATTTTGTAGGGGCGTATGGCAATACGCCCTTACCTTAAAACCTACCTCCCTCTAAAAAGGCCCGTTGGTGAAGCGAGCAATCGTGGAACCGGCGGGCCTTTATTTTTTTGTACGGGCGATTCGCGAATCGCCCGTACGTCATTTTTATGTGGCAATTCTTTTTTCTTTGTTATTAAATCCGGCACAACATGAAAAAAATCATTGCCTTGATTCTGGGGATTATTCTGGTTTTGGGCTTGGGGGCCGCCGCCGCCTTTTATTTTCTGATCATTGGCGTCATCAAGGGTTCCGAACCGTATAAAATGACGGTGGAATTGGTTCAAAAGAACGAGGAAGTCGCAAAGAGTTTGGGCCCCATTCAGGCTTTTGGTTTTTTTCCAATGGGGAACGTGAAAGTTTCCAATGATGCCGGTGAGGCCAATATTGTCCTCAAGGTAGTCGGCCAGAAATCGTCGGCCAAAGTGCAAACCTTCTTCTTTCGGGAGGGGGGCAAGTGGAATCTGAACGATGCCGTGATCATGACCAAGGGCTCGTCCGAATGGGTTCCCATCCTGCCGCTTGAAATTTCCTCCGTCACTTTTCATTCCGAATCGGGGAGCGGCCCGGTGAATGAGTTGCGCAAATATGTCCTTGGTGAGACGGTTTACTGGACCACGATGGTTGAGAAGGCGCACCGAAAAGGGGACGAGGTTTCGCTCAAGGAGGGTTTGACGGTTCTGGACAGTCAGCAAAAAGTGGTGGTGGAAAACCCGGAGCTGGTTGTTTTTAACGAAAAGACGGGAGTCAAGGCAATCAGCTTTGACAACCATGCAACGCTTCCGGCCGCCGGGCAATACACTTTCAAGACGCTTGTCACCGACCGTTTTTCGAATCGTCAGGTGAGCCGGGAGGATAGTGTGATGGTGGTCAACTCCTCCACGCTCAAAATTTCAACTCTTAATTTCCGCGATCAGGGGCCGGAAGGACCGGTGAAAGAACAGGCGGTTTACCGGCAGGGGGAGCCAATTCATGTGACCTTTCAGGTGGTCGGGTTTACCACCAAGGATGGAGGCATCTCGATTGCCGAGGATCTTTATATTCTCGACCAGAACGACCAGGTTATTCTGGAGAAGCCCTCGATTATTGAAGTGAATGAACCCTGGACGGCGGAGGACCTTTTGGCGCTCCAGAACAAAATCGATATTCCCGCGGCCGGGAAGTACAAACTTAAAATCACCGTCCGTGACAGGAACTTGAATCAGGATTATACCAGTTTGAACGATTTTTCCGTCGAAGAGGGGGCCGCAACAAAGCTGGTTCCTTAACAAACAAAGAGAGTCCTTTTGATGAAGCAATTTTCTTATCCCGCCGGCCCCATTGGCCTTCGAGACAGTCCAACTCTTGGCGGCTTGCGAAAATTGCGAAGACAAAGGGGCTCTCTTTGTTTGCGACGGCATAAGGTATTGACACCTCCTTCCCGGCCCGATAGTTTTCCCCCTCATGCGATCATCTTCAATAGTCTTGTTGTCCGGCGGCCTTGATTCGCTCGCCTCTCTCCACTGGGCGCGGGGGGAGAGCGACCTGGTCATGGCCGTTACCTTCAATTATGGCCAGCGTTCCGCCGAAAAGGAAATCGACTCGGCAAAAAAAATCTGCCGCCACTACGATGTTCATCATCAAGTTCTTGATCTTCCCTGGTTTGCCTCCATGAAGGCTTCTGCCCTGATCGACACCCAGGAGACCCTTCCGGAATTGAGGCCCGAAGACCTCGACAAAAAAGGGGTGACCGAAAAATCAGCAAAGGCGGTGTGGGTGCCCAATCGAAACGGGGTATTTATAAACGCGGCCGCGAGCCTTGCCGAAAACCAGATGGTCAACTGGATTGTGGCCGGTTTCAACAAGGAAGAGGCGCGGACTTTTCCCGACAACTCGGAGGAGTTTGTGGAGGCGGCAAACCGTTTTCTCAAGTTTTCCACGAATGGAGCGGTGATGTTGAAGGCTCCCATGATGGCCAAAACCAAAAAGGAAATTGTTTTGTGGGCCCTTGGCGAGAAAGTCGATTTTTCTCCTCTCTGGAGCTGTTACCGCGGCGGAGAGAAAATGTGCGGCGTTTGCGAATCGTGTGCGAGATGCCGGCGGGCCCTCAAACAGGCTGGGGCCGCTGACTGGCTGGAGAGGCTGTTTTGATGCAATCAAAATTCCTCGACCAAGAAATTTCTTATGATGGTTCCCAGCTCGTCTCCCACTGGATCCTCAGGAATGGTGGTTTGCGGGGCGATGCGATCGTCTCCTTTGTCGGCCCATGCCGCGTCGGACTCGATTCGATGGTCGATCTGGAGGATGTGATCCAAAAAAAGGCTATTTTCTCCGAATCGATGCTCCATTTTATTATCGAACATTTCGATGCCGACCTGGAAAAGACGATTCTCCGCCAGCGTCTTCTTGTCTCGCAGATTCAGCAGGAACTTGCCGATCTGAAGGTGGCGGTGGTGCGGAAGGGGAATGACCTTTATCTGGATCATTACAAGCTCAATGTCTCCATCGCGACCGCCTCGCCCGTTTCAACCCTCATCCATGCCGGCATCAACATCATCAGCCGTAATACGCCGGTCCCCACAAAGGGGCTGCAGGACTTTGATTTGAACCCCCAAGCCTTTGCCCGTTCCGTGATGAATCGTTATCTGGAAGAGATGGAAGGGATCCGATGGGCGCGGTGCAAGGTCCGGTCTGTATTGTAGGGGCGCACGGCCGTGCGCCCGTACACGATATGATAAAAGCCAAAATAATCGAAATTTTTTCCTCAATCCAGGGGGAGGGGCTTTGGGTCGGCCGCCCGCAGGTTTTTGTCCGCTTCAAGGGATGCCGCCTCGAGTGCGTCTATTGCGACACGCCGCTTACCCATTCAAAAATCCGAAACGCCCGCATCGAATATCCCCCCTTCAGCCGGCAATTTGAAACCCGGCCGCTTGAGTTTTCCGTCGAGGAACTCAATGGCGCCCTGGCCCGTTTTGCTCCCTCCTCGCTGGCTATAACCGGCGGCGAGCCGCTAGAGCAGGTTGATTTTTTGGAGGTTTGGCTCACACAACTCAATCGCCGTTATGAAATTCTTCTTGAGACAAACGGGGTTGAGGAAGAGGCCCTCAAGAGAATCATCCACTTGATCGACATGGTGAGCCTCGACATCAAATTGCCGTCGGCAACGGGGGAGCCCCCTTATTGGGAGATGCACGACCGGTTTATCGAAGCGGCCGGCCCGATAGGGCATTACGCCAAAGTCGTCTTCGACGAAAAAATGACGGACGACGAGATCGAACGCCTCACGATTATTCTTCAAAAACACGCGGGTCTTGTCACCGTTTTCCAGCCGGTGTCACCGGTGCAAAAAAGGGACCTTAAAGTGTGTCTTGAGATCTTTGGCCTTTTTTCCGAAAAATTTCCGGGCCGGGTTCGCCTGATACCGCAGACGCACAAATTAATGTCTCTCTTGTAGGGGCCGGTTTTATGGTGTATGCCTTCCCCATGCTCACCCGGGAACATTACGAGGAGCGGGAGCTTGAGTTTCTGGCCCCGTACGCCGCGAAAAGCGGCGAATCGGAAGGGCGCTTGCATCCCGAAGAGGAGCATCCGTATCGCACCCGGTTTCAGCGCGACCGGGACCGGGTCGTTCATTCCCGCGCCTTTCGGCGTCTTGAGTACAAAACGCAGGTCTTTGTGAATCACGAGGGGGATTACTACCGCACCCGGCTCACCCACAGCCTCGAGGTCGCCCAGATCGCCCGGACAATGGCCCGAAGCATGGGGCTCAACGAGGATTTGGCGGAAACGGTTGCCCTGTCGCACGACCTGGGGCATACCCCCTTCGGCCACTCGGGTGAGCATGTTATGAGCCGTCTGATGAAAGAACACGGCGGTTTTGAGCACAACCGTCAGTCGTTTCGGGTGGTCACCTTTCTTGAATTCCGGTATGCCGATTTTCCCGGCTTGAACCTGACCGTCGATGTCCTTGAAGGAATCACCAAACACAAATCGGAATACGATCTTCCCGACGGCTCGTTGTTCGAACGAAAGGGGTATCCTTCCCTCGAGGCGCAGATCTGCAACTTCGCCGATGAGATTGCCTACAACAATCACGATATCGACGACGGGCTTGAATCGGGCATGCTCGAACTCGGGGCCCTCAAGACAATCAGGCTTTGGGAGGTCAATTTTCAGAAAATAAAGAAAAAATATCCGATGGTGTCGCTGAATCTGCAAATTTCGCAGACGGTTCGTTCGCTGATCAATGTGCTGGTCACCGATTTGGTCGAACAGACTTTGAGAAACATTCAAAAAGCGGGGATCAAATCGTCGGCGGATGTTCGCTCGAAGGGAAAAAATTGCGTTGATTTTTCACCGGAGATGAAGGGGCAAAATCAGGAGCTCAAACGGTTCCTGCTTGAAAACCTCTACCGCCATTACCGGGTTGTACGGATGGCCGAGAAGGCGGAGCGGATTATCACCGAACTTTTCAGGGCCTATCTGAAAAACCCGAGGATTATTCCCCCCACCTTTATGCGGCGCTATGAGGCGGGCGGGATGAAAGAACCAACCGAACGGGTGATCTGCGATTACATTTCCGGAATGACCGACCGCTTTGCGCTGGATGAATACAAAAAACTGTTCGATCCGCACGAAAGGGTGTAGGGGCGCACGGCTGTGCGCCAGTACAAAAAATTATGATGATTAATCAAAACGTTATTGTTTATCTCAATACGCCGCTCCTGGAATCGGGCCTGGAAGGGGGGAAAATCGAAAATATTTTCCGCCTGAAAGGAAAAGTCCTGGCCCAGGCGCCGGAAGGTTTTTTTATCCTTGTCAAGTCCGCCGGCGACGAAAAAAAGTGGGACGACCGGAGCGATATCGGAAAGATTTTCCTTCCGCTCCACAAGATCGATTTTGTCGCAATCGAATAGCGGTCGGTTGGGTATCCGGGTTACTCAGCGGCCGGTTTTTGAGTTTCCGCCGGTTTTTCCTGCGTATCTTTCTTTATTCCACCGGGTCTCATCATCGGGCCGCTATGATACATGCCGCCCGGCATCATTTTCATTGTCCCCGGTTTTTGTTTGTATTGGGTGAAGGCATTGTAGAGCGTGCAGGCCATGGTCAGGATGGACCCGATGATAATGACATACGAAACCGTCTTGGCCAGCCCCCGACAACAAGCCTCTTTGTCACTGCCAATCCGAACGAGCAAAAACACCCCGACACCCAAGGCAATCAGTTCCATGGCAAACGCCATATCGGCAAGAAAAACCATATTTATTCCTCCCGTTAATCAATGGTAGGGGCGTCCGCCTGAGGCGGACGCCCAACAAAGAGGGCGAAAACCCCACAGGGGCCCCTTTGGGGCAAGATTCGCCCCTACGAATTTGCCGATGCTACCGTTTTTTTCCTGCTTTGGCCATTTTTTTCTCTTTTTATTATTGACAAGAAGTGAGGCCATCCCTTTAATGGCGCCTCATTATGGCTCAAATAATCGACGGAAAAGCGGTAGCACAGAGGGTTCGGGATGACTTGAAGAAAGAGGTGGAAATTTTCAA
>JACQOY010000181.1 GCA_016207765.1 Deltaproteobacteria bacterium
AGAACCGCCGGGTGGAGCGGATTATACAGGGAGGCCACGCGGGTGTTGTTCCGGTCGACCGCCAGGGTGTACTGGGTGAGATCATTGGTTCCGATGGAGAAAAACTGGACTTCTTTGATGAGGAATTCCGCCAGCACCACCGCGGAGGGGACTTCGATCATGATTCCAATCGGCACCTTCCGGGCAAACGGCTTTCCTTCCTCTTTCAGCTCCTTTTTTACATCCGCCACAATCTCCTTCACCCGTCTTATTTCCTCAATGGAGCTGATCATCGGAAAAAGCATCCTCATCCGCCCGTAAAACGAGGCCCTCAGCATGGCCCTCAGTTGAATGCGGAAAAGATCCTCGCGTGCCAGCGAAATCCGGATGGAGCGCCAGCCGAGAAACGGGTTGGTTTCGTGGGGGAGGTTGAGATACGGCAGATATTTGTCCCCACCGATATCGAGCGTCCTGATGGTCACCGGCCTTTTCCCCATCGTTTCGAGAACTTTTCGATAGAGAAGATATTGCTCCTCTTCCGTGGGAAGATTGCGGCGGATCAGAAACGGAAACTCGGTGCGGTAAAGCCCGATTTCCTCCACCCCGTTGTCGAGGGCGCTTTGCAGATGGGCCATCATCCCCATGTTGGCGCCGATCCTCACCCTTTTTCCGCCGATGGGAGCAACATGCCTGTGAGCCCCTTCACGGTATTTACGCTGGGCCTTGAAATCCTCCCGACTCTCGCGTTCGTAGGCCTGCACAACAGCCGGATCGGGATTCACAATCACAATACCGGATGAGCCGTCCATTACCACCCGGTCGCCGTCCTGAATATTTTCAGCCAGGGATGAAAGACCCAGCACCGCGGGAATCCCCAGCGATTCGGCGAGGATGGCAATGTGGGATGAGGCCCCTCCGGAGGCGGACATGATCCCCCTGGTTTTTTCAAGATCCATGTCGACAAAGTCGGAGATGCTCCAGAATTCGGAGAGAAGAACCTTGTCCTCTTCGAGGGCGATCTCGACGTTCGGCAGTCCGGCGCCGTACAAAAGACGATCGGTGATTTTTCGGCCCACATCCTGGATGTCGTAGGCACGCTCGCGGATATAGTCGTCATCCGCCATCGATAATTCCTCGGTATATCGCTTGATCACCGTCTCCACCGCCTTCAACGCCGATTTTCCCTTTTCCACCTCTTCGAGAATCTGCTCCTTGAACGGATCGCTCTCCAGCACCATCTTGTACGCATCAAAAATGGATAATTCCTCCATGCCGAATTTCTGGGCCGCCTTTTTATGTGTATCCCGGATTTCCTCCTCCACCCAGCGAAACGCCTCGAGCACCCGCATCTTTTCAACATCGGAATGGATAAGCGTTTCATCACGCCGAAGGGTGTGATCGGGAGCCGTCTTCCGGAGAATCTTGACCTTTGCAATGGCAATGCCCGCCGAAGCGCCGATTCCCTTGAACGACAAACTTTCGGCGCGCTTTTTGGGCATCAAAGCGACTCTTTGCCCTCCCTCTTCCTCTTTTTTTGCCGAATAGAGCTGTTCGAACCTTCCCAAAAGTTTGGCCTTTTCGATAACGTTGATGGCGGGGATGGCCAGAGTCATCAGAAGATGCGCCGAACGGGGCGAAAAACGGGTGGCCTTCTGGTTTTGCACCACCAGCACCCCCATGGGACGGCGATTATAAAAAAGAGGAACCGAGAGGAAGGAGGAATATTTGGCTTCCCCCGTTTCGGGAAAAAATTTGAAGCTTTTGCTCTTTTTTCCTTTGGCCAGTGAAACGGGCTTGAGCCACTCGAGCGTTTTCCCCACAAGCCCCTCCCCTACCTGCATCCGAACCTGCCCCACGGCGGCCGGATTCAGCCCCTTTGTGGCGGCGAGAACCAGATTTTTTGATTTGGAATCGAGCAGATAAATGGAGCAGACATCGGTATTCATGATGCGAGCCAACTTGTCGACCAAAAGTTGCAGGACTTTTCGGACATCGTCTTCGCGGTGGCATAACTCACTTAAGTCCAGGATTTCCGAGACAACATCGTGGGATGACAGGGTGTGGATTTGCATGGACTTGATCGGGTTTGATGAAGATATCTTAACCGGTGGAAAAAAGCAATGAATGGGATAATCGCAATTCCACCTTGTTTTCTGGGTACACCATGGTAAGGTAGGAGCCATGGATACCACCCAAATCAAAATTATTGCCGAACCGCAGACACTGCCGGAGAACTGCCGGTTCACGCTTGAAAACCCACTACTTGAAGGACCGTCGGTGCGCTTTTCTTCCGGCGAGGAGACCAAGGGGTCCGCTCTGGCCGAAAAAATATTCGCCTGCGGGAATGTCCAGGGAATCCTGATCGCCGGCAACTCCGTAACGGTAACCCAAAACGGCACCGAAGATTGGCGCATGCTGGGGAAGAAAATAGGAGCGGCAATCCGTGAAGCCATTTCCGAAAGAAAACCCCTTGTTTCGAAAGAGGTTCTTTCCAAAATTCCCGAATCGAGCAAAATTCAGGCGAAGGTCGTGGAAGTCATCCAAAACCAGATCAACCCCGCCATCGCCTCGCACGGCGGCTATATCGAGCTCCTTGAAGTGAAAAACAACGACATCTACGTGAAGATGGGGGGCGGATGCCACGGGTGCGCCATGTCCTCTGCCACTTTAAAACAGGGGGTTGAACAGACACTCAGGAAGGAAATCCCGGAAATCGGCGCAATCTACGACACGACCGACCACGCCTCCGGCGCCAACCCGTATTATTCCCCCGGGAAATAACCGCCGCCGTTCGAACTTCATGCCTCCGATTCTATCTTGGGAAACGGCCGTCCCGGTTTCCACTCGCGGACTTCCCTTCTTAAGTGTGCCAGCCGAATTCCGCCATGGACTTCGGGATAAGAAGCGAGCTTCTCCAGGGCCTTTTGAATCATCTTTCCAGCGGGACCGATCCGCCCTTTCCTGGCATGATGAAAACCGGCCGCGACTTGAATAAGCCCCTGATGGAACAAACGATCCTTCGAGAGGTCATTGAGCCAGATCTTTTCGAATACCTCGTGGCATTCGAAAAACTCCCCGTCATTAAAAAGCTGAATCCCTTTTTGAAAAATATCCTTGTCGGTTTGCAAGGGGCTGAAAATATGGTAGATCTTCTGTTCAAGCAAGCTGATTTGCAAAGGGAGACCTTATGCCGTCGGAGGCGCAAAAACATCTGGATACTTTTTCCAACCCGAAACGAAATCGGAAATATCTCATCGAATTCACCTGTCCGGAATTCACCTGCGTCTGCCCCAAAACCGGCCAGCCCGATTTCGCCACTCTTTACATCAAATACGTGCCGAATAAAAAATGCATCGAGCTCAAGTCACTGAAGCTCTATCTGTGGTCTTACCGAAATGAGGGCGCCTTTCACGAAAAAGTGACAAACAAAATTTTGGACGATATTGTGGCCGCCATACGCCCCCGCTACGCCGTGGTAATCGGCGATTTTTTCGTCCGGGGCGGCATTCACACCGTGGTGACGGCCGAGCATGGGGTCAAACCCGGGAAGCTCTGATGCCAAAAATATTTCATCCGCTGAAAAATCCGGCCAGTTGGCGCCGGATCTCCATTGCGACCTGGAACGCCCCCAACGATCCGACCGTTTACGGAAAACTCGAAATCGATGCGGGACAAGCCGTGGCCTACCTTGAAAAATTAAACCGTGAATCGCCGATCAAAGTCACGATGACGCATCTGGTGGCCAGGGCCGCGGCCCTGGTGTTAAACCGCTTTCCCGACTTGAACGGCATCATCAAATGGAAAAAAATCTACCTGCGCAAAACGGTCGATATTTTCCTGCAGGTGGCCATCGAAGAGGAAAAAAACGGCGAAAGACCCGATCTCTCCGGGGCAAAAATAGAGGGCTGTGAAAACAAAACCATCACCCAGATCGCCCGGGAATTGAAAGACAAGAGCGGGCAAATCCGCCGAAAAGACGATCCCCAATTCAAATCGACCATCAGAATGCTGAACCTCGTCCCCGCTTTTGTTCTTTCGTGGTTTATCCGATTCCTCACTTTCCTGAATTATAATTTCGGCGTCAATCTGACCTGGATGGGGGTGCCGCGCGA
>JACQOY010000162.1 GCA_016207765.1 Deltaproteobacteria bacterium
ACGTCATCTACAAAAACCAGTCGGCCAAATTCAAGGCGGTGGTGGAGGAGATCAAAAAAATGAACGACGAGGGGAGGCCGGTTTTGGTCGGCACCATCGCCATCGAAAAATCGGAAGCGCTGTCCGGAATGCTCAAGCGGAGAGGGGTGCCCCACAACGTGCTGAACGCCAAAAATCACGAGCGTGAGGCGGAAATCGTCGCTCAGGCCGGGCGGATTGGCGCGGTAACGGTTTCAACCAACATGGCAGGCCGCGGGACCGACATCATGCTTGGCGGAAATCCCGAATATCTGGCACGGGCCAAGGTGGGCAAAGAGGGCTCCGATGCGGAGTTCGACAAGGCCCATGACGAGTTCAAAAAAATATGTGACCGAGAGCATGAAGAGGTGGTTAAAAAGGGGGGACTTACTATTTTGGGGACCGAACGCCATGAGTCGCGCCGGATCGACAACCAATTGCGTGGCCGGGCGGGACGTCAGGGGGACCCCGGCGCTTCCCGTTTTTTCATCGCCCTGGACGATGACCTGATGCGCATCTTTGGTTCCGACCGCATCTCGAACATCATGGGGAGGCTCGGGATGGAGGAGGACCAGACCATCGAGCACCGCTGGATTTCAAAGGCGATCGAAAACGCCCAGAAAAAGGTCGAGGCGCACAATTTTGAAATCCGGAAAACGGTTCTGGAATACGACGATGTCATGAACCAGCAGAGGCAGACCGTTTATGCCAAACGGAAGGAGATTCTGAAAGGGGCCGACCTGAAAGATCAGGTGGAAAACATGATCGACGCACTGGCCGATGGAATCTCCAGCGGGTTCGGAAACGGCAAAGGGGAAGAGTTCAACCGCGCAGGGTTGGAGGAGACCGTCTTCAACCAATTCGGCTTCCGCATCTCTTTTCCGGAGGAGGAAAAACAATGGTCCGCCGATTCCATCGGCCTCAAGATTTTTCAATCGGCCGTGGAACACTATAACAAAAAGGAACAGGAATACGGTCCGGAGTTGATGCGTCAGGTGGAGCGTTTTTTCATGCTCCAAACGCTGGATAATTTGTGGAAGGACCACTTGCTGGCCATGGACCATCTGCGCGAGGGGATCGGCCTGCGAGGGTACGGCCAAAAAGACCCGCGGCTGGAATACAAAAAAGAGGGGTTTGCGATGTTTGAGGCGATGATGTACCGGTTTTACCAGGATGCCGTTGAGCGGATCTTCAAGGTCCAAATTCAGCAGAAGGAGGGGGTGCAGATGAGTGAACGGCGGGCCCAGCCGATGCGCGAAATGCGGACCCCCCTGGGGCCGACCCCCTTGGGGCGAGCCCCGGCGGTAGCGGAGGCCGGCCAGAGCGGACCGGCCAGCGCGATTCAGGTGGGGAGCCGGCCGCCGAAAAAGCAACAGACGGTGAAGCACGAGGGACCCAAGGTGGGACGAAACGATCCCTGCCCCTGTGGGAGCGGGAAAAAATACAAAAAATGCCATGGCGCCTAAAAAAATAATCATTCCCGGTTTTCAATTTGCCGGCATCCACTGCGGGATCAAGGACGATCCGCGAAAAAAGGATCTCACCCTTATTTATTCGGAGGAGCTGGAAACCCTGATCGACGGTGTTTTCACCAAAAACAGGGTTTGCGCCGCTCCCGTGGAGGTTTGCCGGAAGAGCATCCGACAGGGAAAGGGGCGGCTGGTTGTCGTCAACAGCGGTATTGCCAACGCCTGCACCGGGGTGCAGGGTTTGCGTGATGCAAAAAAGACGCAAAAAGAGGCGGCCCGTCTTTTCAAGCTCAACCCCGATTCGGTAATGGTCTGCTCCACCGGGAAGATTGGGGATCCCCTGCCGATCAGACGTCTGCTCAGGGGCCTTAAAAAAGGAAAACGGGCGCTCTCCGGCAAAAATTTTCTGGAAGCCGCCAAGGGAATCATGACGACCGACCAGTTTGTCAAATTCGGCGTCGCCCGCGGGCGGATAAAAGGGAAAAAATATATCATCGCCGTGATGACGAAGGGGGCGGGGATGCTAAGACCCGATATGGCCACGATGCTGACTTTCATCGTGACGAACCTGAAATTCTCGCGCCCGGTTCTCTCTGTCCTCTTTCGGCGGGCGGTGGATTTAACCCTAAACCGCGTGACCGTGGATGGCGATATGTCGACCAACGATACGGTTCTCATTCTGGCCAACGGCCGGGCGGGGAACAAGCCGTTTGGGTTGATGAGCCCCGAGGCAAAAATAGTGGAGACCCAACTCACCGCACTTTTGACGGAGATGGCAAAGAAAATCACGCTCGACGGCGAGGGGGCGACAAAGTGTTGCCGGGTTCAGGTGAGCGGGGCTCAAAACAGGGCGGACGCCAAAAAGGTTGCTTATGCCGTCGGCAATTCGCCGCTAGTCAAGACCGCCCTTTTTGGGTGCGATCCCAATTGGGGGCGAATCATGGCGGCGGTCGGTTATTCGGGCGCCTCTGTCATCCCTGAAAAAATCAGCATTCACATTGGCCCGTACCTTGTCGTCCGAAAGGGACAGAAGGCTTTGGGCCATGATCCTCTTGTTGTCTCGAAATACATGCGAAAGAAGAACATCGACATGAGAATCGATTTGGGACTCAAGTCGGGGAATTTCCACATCTACATGTCCGATCTCACCTACGACTACGTCCATCTGAATGCGGAATATCATACCTGAAAGGCCGGATTTGGGATCAGCGGCCCAGAATCACATCGATGCCTGTGAGGACCAATTTCAACTTTTTTGGAGACAATTTGCCGACCTGTTCCGTCAATGCGGAACGATCCAGCGAGACGATCTGGGAGGGGTTGGCAACCGAATCCTTCGGCAAGCCCGATTCTTTGGCGGCGATTAAAATATTGCCCGGGGCGTTGGCCCAGACAAGGTTACTTGTCATGGGGACGCACACAACAGTTGCAAGACGACTCCGGTTGAGAGGGTTGCCCTGGACGATGACAACGGGCCGACGGTACCCCGGACCCGAGCCCGAAGGGTCGCCCAATTCGGCCCACCAAATTTCCCCCTGACTTGCCGCTACCACTCCACACGCTCCAAGGTGCGTTTGGCCGCCAAGGTGGAAAATCGATCCGGGGGTTCCTTAAGTTCCTCAACGACACGATCCATGGCCTCGGTGATTTCGTCCGGAGAATGGCGCGCCAGATACTCGGTTATGGCTTTGCCATAGAGTTGGCTACGGTTCATTTTTGCGCGCCGGGCATAATGTTCCGCTTCATCGAAAATGCCATCGGGAAGGGATATCGCAGTTTTCATACCTAAAGTATAACCAAGGTGCCCCGTGAAGACAAGGAGTAAAATTTTCATCCGACGATTTCAGGTGATTCTGTGTTCTTTCGAACACGGCATAACAATCTGATTTAACAATAAATTTAACAGTGGGTTAGTTTAAATAATGTATTATAAACAATAAAATTATTATTCTTTTGCCTTTGCGTTAAAAATGGGTAGAATATAACCCTGAAATAAAAGAAATTGGGGTCCAACAATTATCACCACGCAAGGAAAAAAGGGGGAAGGTATGAAAACAAATTTCTTTCGGTTTGTCGGGGCGCAGATTGCAACCTTTATATTAATGACCTCTCTTTGGTCGGGCCATCTTGTCCTGTCCGCCGGTTGCGGCGGGAGCGGGTCAGCGACAAGTTCCTCGGAGGATGATGCGGGAGGGGGGGCCGGCGCCAGCGGGGGAACGGGGAGTTCTCTTGCCGTTGTGGAACAGGTCAGTGTGGTGGATGCCGCAGATTCTCCTTCTTCCTCACTTTCCGCGGCGTTGATGTCGATCCGCGCGGCGGTTGCCGATCTTCCCGCCGATTCCGACTACAATACCGACGAAACCAATGTCTTTGTTGAGGAACGTTCCGCCGAGGCCTTTGACATGGTCAATGAAATTCTCTGCATGATGGATCAAACGGCCTACGAAGACATGGTCAACCTGGGGGATTATCTTGCCTACATTGATATCACCCAGTGCGAAAGTGAAAACGACAGCGTGGAAGGAAAGGGGGAATCGTCCGCGGACGGATCCTCCGACAGCGACCGCCCCGAATACGAGGAATGGGTGGTCAATTCCTACCGAAGGGACGACAGCTCCCCGCACATTGTGGCGGTCTGGATTCACATGGGCGGGGGCGAGTTTGAGCCGGCCATGCGCATCCATGCCCGCGCCGAAATCACCGAGGCCAAAAGCGACGAAAATCCCTACGGCATCTTCAAAATGGATTTTCAATCTTTTATCGATGAGGGGGATGCAACCGACACCACGGGTGAACCCCTGATGAAAGGTTAACTGATGAGTGAAAGAGACACCGATGGAACCATTCTTCTCAATTTTTTCGACAACGCCGATTTTGGAGAAGGAGGGGGGCGTGATGAAGCGGTTACTTTAATCCGGGAAGGAT
>JACQOY010000025.1 GCA_016207765.1 Deltaproteobacteria bacterium
CAAAGGAGCGTTTTGCCCATGCGTCTGAAGCTTAGAGGAAAGAAAAATCTCCACGGTCAAAAGGTGTGGTCGATTTACGCGGTCGATCACGCTTTTGGCACACGTCGAGAAAAACTCTACAAGTCACTGGGCCCTGTCCCGAAAGCCCTTGCCGTAAAGATTTTCGAGCAATCAAAGATTTCCACCGTCTGCAATGAAGAAAATATCCGGCAAAACGTCGATGTTCCCTTTGAGCAGGTCTGCGACGAATACCTCGAACGGAAATGCCGCCCGCCCCATAAGGTTCAGGCCACGTATAAAATGAACGTGGTGACTTTCCGGCCGATCAAACGGGTCATGCAGAAGGTGTTCGATAAGTTCCAACCCTATCGAACCAACAAGACAATCTGGATTCACGCGGTTACCATTCCGGTTCTGGATGGCTACAAGGTAACCCGAAAAGAGGAAGGGGTCTCCAACCGGACGATCAATATCGAATTGAACCTCATCCGGTGCGCAATCAAATACGCCCTTGAGGCAAACTACCTCATCCGCTTCCCTCTCCTTCAGTTTAAAAATCTCCCCGAAGAGCAACCCAAGCGGGCCTGGTGCGAAGATATTGCCGAGATTGACCGGTTGATAGCCGCCGTTGACTGCCCGCAGACGAAACTCAAACTGAAGCTCGGTTTTGAGGCGGGATTGCGAAGAAGTGAAATACTCCGGCTTAAACTGGAAAACATCGACTTGGAGCGGCGTCTCTTCACCGTTTATGGGGAAAAGGAAAATCGCTTTAAGGAAATTCCCATCGGTGAGGAAATGGCTACCCTGCTCAATCCTCTCATGACCATGCGTTACGAAAAAGACGGCTACAAGCTTCATCCCCGCACGGGACATCAAAAGGTTTATCTTTTCTGTCATGAGAACGGGGAACCATTCAAAAGCTTTGGGACCGGCTGGTACAAGGCCAAGAAGACAGCCGGTATCACTCGAAAGCTTGGCCCCCATAGTATGAGACACACGTTTGCGTCACATCTTTTGCAAGGCGGGGCTAATCCTGTCGATGTCTCGAAGATGCTTGGTCACGCAAAGGTCAGCACGACGCTCGATATTTACGGCCACAGTTCCCGTGAAGGAAGGCTAAAGGCCTTTGAGAAACTTCCCTACCTCCGTAGGGCACCGGCACAAGTAATTCCGCTTCGAAAAGTGGTCAACGGGCCTGATTTTTCCGAGCGGGGGAGTAAATGGGGAGTAAATCCAAATGGGGGGTCGGCGGAAAACGTATTTAACTACTTGAAATTCTTTGGAGCGGGCGGAGGGAATCGAACCCTCACACTCAGCTTGGGAAGCTGATATGCTACCACTACATCACGCCCGCCTGTAACAAACTTGTTTCTTAACCCATTAGAGAATTTATTTCAAATACTTCTGACAAAACACCCCGTACCTCAAACCCCGGTCCGAAATAATCACCTTGTCCTGTTTGAAGTAACTCAAGATCTCGTTCAACAGCAATGCCCCCGAAAGGATCACATCGGCCCGAAGCGGCTCCAAGCCGGGAAGTTTTTGCCGTTCCTTGAGTGTTTTGGGGAGAAGAAGATTGATGATCCCCTCGAGATCCTTTTTTTTAAGGGTTAATCCGTGGACCTTGGCAGGATCGTAGACCTCCATTTTCCGGTGCATGGCGGCCAGGGTAGTGGCGGTTCCCGCCGTGGCCACCAGAACCGACCCGGCCGGATTGAAAGCGGGGGGATAAAAATCGTCAAGCTCATCCTTGAGCGTATTTTTTATCGCCTTGAGGCATCTATCGAAATCAGTTTTCGACAGCGGATCGCTCTGGGCATAGAGTTCCGTCAGGCGAACGGTTCCCAGTTGCAGGCTGATCACCGTTTCAGGGTTGGTTTTTTTGGCCGACTGAGGGCCGGTGATGATCTCGGTGGAGCCCCCGCCGATGTCCACGACAATCAGTTTTTTCTTGTTTCCGCCGAAATCCTTCCAGGCGGCGGAAAAGGTGTGCCGGGCCTCTTCCTCCCCCGAAATGATGTTGATCTTGAAACCGCACTCCTTTTCCGTTTTTTCGATAAACACCGACGCGTTGGCGGCGTAGCGGAAGGCCGCAGTTCCAACGGCGGTGATTTTTTTCACATCGTGTTCGTCACAGGTTTTCTTGAAACGGAGCAGGACGGAAAATGTCCTCTGCATTGCTTCCGAGAGGAAAAAATGGTTGTCGGTCAATCCCTGACCCAGACGGGTGATGCAGGCCTCGTCGCGGATGACCCTGATTTTGCCTTTGGACTGCGGCTCGGCGATCAGCAGAATAAGGGTGTTAGTGCCGATGTCGATGACGGCGTTTTTCATCATTTCAGCCGGGGACCCCAGTCGGGATTGATGCATCCCCCGGTATTCGGGATCAGCGTTTGATTGTTCCCGTCATCGAGCATGACATAGATGCCCGAGGCGCCGGCGCGGGCGGATGAGAAAGAGATGTAACGGCTGTCGGGGGACCAGGTGGGGGATTCGTTGTTTCCCTCGTCGCGCGTCAGGCGCTGGATCAACGAGCCGTCGGAGTTCATCATGAATACGTCAAAGGCCCCGCGGTCGCGGGCGGTAAAAACGATTTTGGAGCCGTCCGGCGACCAGTCGGGCTGATCGTTCTGGTAGCCGGTATAGGTGAGACGGGCATTGCCGCCCCCATTGGCGCCGGTGACAAAAAGATGAAGATTGCCCGCCCGTTCGGAGGCGAAAACAAGCCGCGAGCCGTCCGGCGACCAGGAGGGGGAAAGATCGATGTTCAAGACATTGGTGATCCGCCGGATGGTTTTTCCGGAGCGGTTCATCAGATAAAGCTCGGTATCGCCCGAAACCGAGCTGGCATAGGCGATCGAGTCCCCTCCCGGCGAAAAGGCGGGGGTGATGTTGGTTGCCTTGTTGTGGGTGAGTTGTTTTAATCCCCCGCCGCTGGAATTGACCGTGTAAATTTCCGGAAACCGGCTCTGAAACGACGTAAAGGCGATGGAGCCGCCGTCCGGCGCCCAGTTGGGGGAGATACTGTTTCCCTTTATTTTGGCGACATACCGCTGGCGGGTGGCGTCGATGCCGGTGATAAATATCTGGCGGGCCCCCTGTTTTCCGCAGGCGGCCGTGATTTCACTGTTAAATGGCCCCAGTGATCCGGTCAGGGCCTTCATCAACTCGTCCATAAAACGGTGAATGGCGACGGGAAAATCCTTTTTGCCGACAGTGTACTGTTTTCCCACAAGCAACTGGCGGGTCTGCGTGTCGTAGAGGCGCATTTCCAGAAGAAGCTTTCCCCCTTTTTCTTCGACAATCCCTTTCACCAGGGCGAAGGCCTCAATGGAGGTCCACTTGGTGAAATTGATGGTTTCGACGTCGGTGTCTCCCCCCAAAAAAGAGGTTTCGTCCAATACCTTGAAAATGCCGGCTATATCCAGGTCGTTGCGGAAAAGTTCGGTAATTTCGCCGGTTAGCGAACTGTGTTTTCCCTTGACCGTCACAAATTCGGGAACCGCAATGGGAAATTTTCTTTCCGAGGCCTCTTCGAGGAGAATGTAAATTTTGGCCTGGGCCGCTATCGGCAGGAACAGGGCGAACAAAAGGGGAAGAATTTTTTTCATCATGTTTTGGCTCCTATGAATCACCGGGAAAAGGAACCTAATACAGTTCGGGGGTTGAATTCAATCAAAAACCCTTCGGTGAGCGCCTCGTCCTTGATCTCCTCCGGGGGAGGGGGAAAAGGGGCCGACCGTTCGACCGCGCGCATGGCGGACAGGTCAAACGATGGATCGTCCGACTTCAATTCATACTCGGTCCGGATGATGCTTCCGACGGAATCGATCAGGACGGTAATCTGCGTGCGGAGCTGTTTCCCTTCCTCCAGCGCCTTGGGGGTGGTGATCCATTCCTGGTTGATCTTCTTTTTCACCGCCTCGTAGTAGGCGATCAGCGCCGGATTGGTTTCGCCGTCCTGAATATCCATCGATCCATAGGGGGATTGGCCGGCCCCCTCTTTTTCAATCTGCGCCGCTTCGATTTGAACCTCCCTCTTTTCCAATTGTTCCTGCACGCGGGCCAAGGCCTCCTCCATTTTCCGGTCGCTCTCCGATTTTCTTGAAATCCCCCCCTTTTCAGCCGTTTTTTTGGTGACCGGGGGGGTCTCAACGGCCTGCTTCTTTTTTACCGGCGATTCAAACGTGGTTTTGTCCCTGGCCTTCTCTTTGGCCTTGGTGACATCTTTAAGAGCCTCTTTTTGCTCCCGGATGGTCGACTCGGGCATCCCTTTGGCTTTCTTGTAGGGGGAAGGGCTCGGCTCCTCGCCGGTGCCCTTGGTCAGTTTGATCCAGGTGATCTTGGTTTTTTTTTCGGGAAAGAGATTAAAAAAGCCTGGGGATAAGAGGATAAAAAGAAACAGGGCTATGTGGACCCCAACCGAGATCCACAAAAATTTTCGAAAGACGATGGGCATGGGTTTTTGGTTTTCACCGCCGTGATTTTGGCTTCTCTTTCGGTTGGGCCTCGCTTTCCGGAAGGGTTATCATCCCGACCCGTTCGATCCCTGCCTTCTGGCTGATGGCCATCACCTGGACGACGTACCCGTACTCGATTCCCTTGTCGGCCCGGAGGTAGATTTCCTTTTTTTCCTTGTTTTCAAAAATGGCTCTCAGTTTCTCCTCAAGGGTCTGGATGGTGTAGATGGTGTCCCTGTCATCCCCCAGAAAGATTTTTCCCTCATTGTCGATGGCCACGATGAAATCCTCCTTGGTGGCCGAAACCGCCGCGGCGTTCACCTCCGGCAGATCGATGTCGACCCCCTGTTGCAAAAGGGGCGCGGCCACCATGAAGATGATCAGGAGAACCAGCATAATGTCCACGAGGGGCACGATGTTTATTTCGGCAAGGGCCGTTTGTCCGGCGCCGTGATGTTGAAGCTTCATGAGGCGATTTCCTCCTCAATTTTCGAAACGAGATCGTCGGAAAAGAGGTCCATCATTTTGATGACGATTTTGATCCGGTGAACAAAGTGGTTATAGGCGATAACGGCCGGAATGGCGGCCGCCAAGCCGATGGCGGTGGCGATAAGCGCCTCCGAAATATAGGGCCCCACGGTGGCCAAAGACGAGGAACCCGCCTTTCCAATGGCCCAGAAGGCGGTGAGGATCCCCCAGACCGTTCCAAACAGGCCGATAAACGGGGCGGCGGAGGCGGTGGTGGCCAGAAAAGGGGTGTATTGTTCGAGTTTGTAGATTTCTTCCTCACGGGTTTGGGCCAGACGCTGGACAATGGAATCACGTTCCAACTGGCCTGTTTTTCCCCTCTTTTTAAGCAGGGGGGCTACCTGCATGGCGACCTGATAAATCTCGTAGAGCGGACCCGATCGAACCCCTTTTTGATTGACCACATCCTGAAGCGATTTGGACTGGGAGAAGGCGTTCCAGAACGACTGGGAGTCCCCCTGGGCCTGTTTTACCTGGCGATATTTGTAGAAAATGATCGCCCAACTCACGATTGAGAAGAACATGAGAACCAAAAGGGTGAATTTGACAATTGGATCGGCATCCAAAACGAGGCTCAAGAAACTTTTCTCCTGAAGCGTTGCTTCCGCTTCAATTTGGGCCAATAGGGGGAACAGATGCAACATAGTTTTGACTCCTTTCGGTTCGCTGATTTAAAAGTCGGTAACTACTCACCCCTTAAGGGGTGAGGTTCTTTTAGCCGGGGGCTTCTAGCCCCCGGGAAAATGTCAGGCAAAATGATTTTTGCCCTGGAAGGGCAAGGTCAATTATCGTTAACGTCGCCCTTTCAGGGCTGTTGATGTTTTGTTTCATTTCCATTCCGGGGGTTTTCACCCCCGGCTCAAGGAACTTGCCCCTCTGGGGCCTATTTTTTCTCTACTTTTTGGGGCGTCTGAGTAGTTACAAAAGCTGGGGAATTATAGTGAGGCGCCCCCAAAAATCAATGCCTATCAATGGGATCTTTTCTTTTTTCGGCTCAATATCTTCCTGAATTCTTCCAAGTGGTTATTATAGCTCAATCTGATTTTTGACTGTTTGAAGAGACGATTTGTTTTTTGCCATCTCTCCTTGGTGCCGAGGTCATTCCAATATCCTTTTTGAAAGAAGGCCGCAAGTTGTTCTCCCTTTTGCAAACGGGGGATATAATTGTCGCGGATGATGCATGCCTTGACCCCCCTTTTTTGATTTTTGAAAAAACGCCGGTCAAGAAGATGCACTCCTGTAAAAAACGTTTCATCGTATTTTTTGCCGTTTTTGGGTTGTTGAAGGATGGAAACGATTTCTCTTTCCCGATTGGTGTAAAGAATTCCGTAATGACGGGCCAATCGGCTTTTAATAACCACCAGCGTGGCATATGGTTTTTGCCTTCGATGAAGCTTCATCAGGTGCTCAAGCGGCAGATCGGTGATGATATCGCCGTTTAACACCAGAAAGGGGCCGTTTTTGAGGAATTTTTCCGCCTTTTTGATGCCGCCGCCGGTGCCGAGGATTTTTTTCTCCGTCGAATAGGTGAAGTGAAAGCCGAATTTTTTGCCGGTGCCGAGGAGATTTTTGATCTTTTGCCCCAGATAATGGAGATTGATGACTACGTCCCTGATACCGTGTTTTTTCAACAGGGCCAGATTGTAAAAAATCAGCGGAATCCCATTGACCGGAATGAGCGGTTTCGGGATCCGATAGGTCAGCGGGCGAAGCCGGGTTCCAAACCCGGCGGCTAAAAGCATTGCTTTCATTGTATACCTTTCTCTGGCGGCACTTTTATTTGATTTCTTTCAAGGTGGCCTCAAAAAATTTCTCGATTTCCTTCTTCTTGGGCAATTCCACCTGATACTTTGATACGAACAATTTGTTATTCATGCCCGCTAAGGCGTATTCGACCAACGCACGATTCTTTTTGGTGCATAGCAAAATGCCGATGGGGGGATTGTCGTCCTCAGCCAGTTCCTGTTTTGCGTAGTAACCTACGTAGGTGTTCAATTGACCCAAATATTCGTGCTTAAATCCATCGAGCTTGAGTTCGATCAAAATATGGCATTTGAGAATTCGGTGATAAAACACCAAGTCCACAAAGAAATATTCTCCACCGATGTTGATGCGCTTTTGCCGGGCCTTGAAACAAAAACCATGGCCGAGTTCCAAGATAAATTCCTTCAATTTATCAAGCAGGGCATCTTCAAGGTTGGACTCACCCATAACTTCCTTTGCCTTCAGTCCCAAAAATTCAAAAATGTAGGGATCACGTATGGAGAGTTCAGGCGAATTGGGTTCACTTTTCTTGTGCGTCAAAGACAAAAGCCTCTTTTTGTTCTTCGACAGTCCCGTTCTTTCAAAAAGAAGGGAATTGATCTGACGTTTCAATTCACGAACCGACCACCTGCCACGAATGCATTCAATTTCGTAAAAAGCCCGCTTTAGCGGGTCGTCCAACGAAATCAATTGTTCCAAGTGTGTGTACGAAAGATTTTCAATCACCTTATCTGGATCTGTTTGCATTTTTGCGGTCACTGACCGCACTTTTTTCCCCACCATCATAGTTTCCGGAAACAAGACCTCAAATTTTGCGGTCAGTGACCGCAAAATTTGAGGGTAAGCCCGATAAAACAAAGCGTAGTAATAAAGCTGACGGCTACGGCAATTTGAAACCTTCAACTTCTCAAGTTGTTTGCTCAGTTCTAAAAACAAGTTCTTCCCATAAACTGCCCGATCTGCACCGTGTAGCTCGTAATGCGCAACGTAAAACCCAATCGCCCAGTTGCGCAACGTCAGACTAATATTGACAGCCCGATTCGCTTGAGAAGCAAAATATTGGTCCGCTTGACGAATGGCGGATACAAGTTGCCCAAAAGTTGGTTTGGGATGTCTTACCGTCAAAGATTGTGTTTTACGTTTTGGCATTAAGTAGGTCGCCTATCTCATCAATCATTGTTTGCATGGCGGGTTTGCATCGTGTTCTGCTAAAAATTTTAAAGGTCGAAAGATGCGGCAATCTGACAATGTCGAGCTTCTTGTCAGTATTGGCTAATCTTTCGATTGAGTAGCTTGTCTTGCCCCAGCCGATTGGTTGCACTTGATCATTATCTTTGCAATACCCACTAACCGCGGCAATATCTCTTAAATGCCGATTTGTTATGTTACTCATAGTAATGATGACCTTGGGCTCGATGTGGGTAAATATCTTTTTCCATAAAGACACAGAGAATTGAATGCTCTCCGACTTTCTCTCAAGAGCGCCCCAATTTTTTGATCGAAACGGAACAAGATTGGCAAATAAACTCTTGTTCATCAAAGAAGCAACTTCTATCGGCTGTGGGGAGTTCTGTGCAACCAGGTGAAACAATTTTTGGACTTGAATCTGCAATGGACTAGAGCCGGGTTTGCATCCATTCCAGCTTTCAACTAGAAACGCATTCCCCATTTCAACGCTTGAGCTTGGCGGTTCGTAGGCATCACCGCCGGGGTTCAGTCCGATGAACCACAATTTCGAAGATGGGGATAATGTGCGGGCAGATGTATAAAGAAATCTCCAGGATTTTCTGTGTCCTAACTCCAGATAAGCTGACTCTATTTCTTGGCAACAAACTGAGAAAAAATCTTCCATGATGAATCAGAACTATTTCCCTTCTCCCCAGTGCCCGCCGTTGTCGGTAATCACTGTAACTGATTTCCGGTTGAAGCGGGTCAACGTTCCCGTCTGCGGCTCATGGCCCGATGGATTAAACGTCACTTGATCCCCGATTTTGAAACGGAACATTTCCTTATGGGACTTGTCTCTGATCATCAGAAGCAGTGCTAATTTTTCTTTCATAAGGGACCTTTCATTACTGTTCAACCTTTTGAAGAGGAACGAGGCTTATACAATCGTAGCGGAGAAAATTCAATCCTAAAGGGGGACTGCTTCGTTGTCAAAGATTCCCTGATTGGGCGCATCATGCGGCCCTTTGGACTGTCAAGGATAAGGCCCCTACTTGAACTCCGGCAAATATTTGCCGATCACCTGCAACAATTCCGCGTATTCTGTCTGTCGCTCCAGCGCCTGTTTCACATATCGAAGCGACGCCGGCACGCTCTTCAAAAACGAATCGTTTTTCTTTACCGTCTTGATGAATTGAAACCGCCCCGTATCTTTCAGTTTCCGCTGGATCGTGATCAGGTCGAAATCGTTGCGGATCGCCTTGATCTTTGCATGGTAGGGATGGTCATTATCAATTTTTTTCACATAAAATTCCTGAAGCCCTTCTATCTCCGCGGGCGACAGCTCGATATACGAATCGCGCAAAAGGGCAACAAGGTCGTAGAGGAGGGGGCCCATCAGGGCGTCCTGAAAATCGATCAGTCGCAGACTGTCGTTTTGCACCATCAGGTTGCGGCTCTGAAAATCGCGGTGAACAAAGCCTTGCGGCATTTGGACGATTTTTTTCGTGATGGTGCGGGTCAACTCCGCAAATTTCTTTTTGTCCGTTGCCGGCACCTTGATTTGCAGACGGTCTTCAATCCCGTATTCCAAAAAATGGTCGAATTCCCAATTGAGAAGGTTAGCGTCGAATGTTCGATAGATGGCGACGCAATCTTTTGGCGGTACGGCACGACTCTTTTTTTGCAAAAGGGCCAAGAGGTCGAGCGCCTTTTGATACCACGCGGTTCTCTGAGCCGAAGGCAAATCACGAACGGTTTTTTCGAGCGTGACATCGCCCAGATCCTCCAGAATCAGGAGGCCGTCTTTTTTGGAATAGGCCAAGATATCCGGAACGGGGAGGGAAAGCGATTTGAGGTAATGTTGAACATTGATAAACGGAAGCTCATCGATCTGTTTTGATGTCTTGGTGATTTCTTCCGACACCGAGGAAGGGCCGGCCGGCATTTTCATGACCATGAACGTTTTACCGTTGTCGAACCGGAGCCGGTAATACTCGCGATAGCTGGCATCGCCGGAGAGTTTGTGGAGTTCGAAAGGGCTTAAGGGGATGTTTGTTTGCGATTTCAGCAGGTCGCGGATAACCTCATCCATTCCGGCGATTTAGCATGAGGGATCAGGG
>JACQOY010000169.1 GCA_016207765.1 Deltaproteobacteria bacterium
GAGAGGGGGAGTTATGTCGCTGTGTTTGAACCACAATTCCCAAAGCGAAACAGTCGCCATAACTACAATGGAGAAGAAAATAGCCAATTGGGATAGCGGAAAGAGCCAGACCATTTTTGGTGAAACGTAACGGAGCAACCAGGGGGTGGCGTTGCTGACGAGACTTCCCGCGAAAGACATAATGATGAAGAAACTCTTGGCGCGGTTGGGAACCCGGGAAAAGGCGAAAATCAACCCGAAGAAGGCGAACATGAACGGCTGGCTTAAAGTATGCACATGCGCGATGGAGAGCATTGTCCGGTAATTTTGGGGAAGCATGATCGCCTCATCCCCGATGGACCCGTCTCCCCGGTAATACAAGATGGTTTTCATCATGTCGAAGTGGCTTCGGTCAAAAACCTGAAGGAGAGAAACGCCGTATCCGGTCAGCAGGGTAAGGATCAGACAAGTCGCCAAGACTTTGAGCGGCGCCGGCCAAAGGGAGAGGGAAAAAGCGTTGGTTGGTGGTAGCACCACTGGCGTTGGTCCTGCCGCCTTATTTTTTTCCATAAAAGACATCCCAGAGAGTCAGGGCCCTTTTTACTCCTACTGAAACAGCGCGGGATGAAAGGGTTGCACCGGAAATATTATTGATGTCCTGCCCCGCGCGAACCGGATTATCCGCTTTTTTACCCGCAAACTGTTTTTTGAACCGCTCTTCGTGCACCTCGCCTCCGTGTGACTCACGAAAAACAAGAATTTCAACCGCTTTGACGCTTCCATCCGGAAATATTGCCGTGAGGAAGGTGATCGGTTCGGTCTTGCCGATTTCGTTGTCAATGAGAGCGTAACCATCAACCCGGTTGCCGGTGCGGGCTATGTAGAAATTCCAGGTGTCTTTGGCCGGTTTGGAGCCGATTTTTTTTTCGACGGCTGTTTTCTCATCCGCCGAGAGCGTTTTCTTTTCGGATACCACTTCCTTCGAATCCTTGAAAACCAGTTTCAGGGCCTCTGCTGGAGTCAAATAGACGGTGGTCTGTCCCAAAACGGTTGAGGGCAAAAGTAGAAGACCAAAAAAGATAAGGCAGTGGCGGAGAAAATTCATCCGCCACTGCCTATCAAAGGAGACGAGAACCATCAACATCAATAATAAAATCCGACGCCGAAATTAAACTGATCCACCCCGGCGTTGGCCTCGTTCCAGTTGGCCATGTAGTCGGCCTTGATGGCCACCTGTGGGATCGGCAAATAGGAGAGGCCGAAGGTCAGGGTATTCCGGTTGTTGGCGGGGTTGGCCGCGAACCCCGTAGGCATTTTATACTGGGTATTAAAATCCTCAAACCGGGCAAAGGCGACCAGATCGTGTTTTGTATCCGGTAGCAGATGGTGAAAGAGGTGATAGGCTCCTTCCAGATACCAGCCGATCATCTGTGAGGCTACAAAGTTGGTAAAGGTGGGATCGGTGGCCACGAGAAGGGTGTTGATGTTGCCTGCGTCGGAGAGGTTTGTGAAAACGAAGAGCCCTTCAAGATCAATTCCTTCGATGGAGTATTTGGCATCGGCCTCAATCATCGAAAGAAAACCGCCGTCGACCGCCGCGTTTCCCTGGCCGGTATTGCCCAGAAAAAACGATGTGGCAAGCCTTAAGCCCGGTGTGCCGGTGTATCGGAGCCGTCCGGCGGCGCCGAAATCGCGGCCCGGGGCCTCGCCGATACGCATTCGTCCCCCTCTGAAGCCGCTATTTCCGGTGAAACTTGAATCGATGGCGCCGCCGTCAATGGTGACGGCGCTCAAGCTGGAGAGGCCGTAGAGTTCATAATCGAATCCGCCGGGAAATTTTCCGTGAAAACCGGCGCCTCCCTCCTGCCAGGTGGTCGGAATGAGTACCCGATAGACCTCGGGGCGTTCGACGCTGTAGAAAAGGGGAGGCTCATGGTGTTGGTTGATATGCCCCATGGGGACTAAAATGGCGCCGGCCCGGACGTTGAAATATTCTTTGATGAGAAAATCAAGATAGGCATACTCGAGTTCCGGTTCCTGAAAGGCATGCTCGAAATCGAGTTCGGCGCGGAATTCCAGCCAGTCATTGAAATCGTATCCGAAACCGAGAACAAGCCGGTGAAAATCAATTTCGTTTCCGGTCGGGCCGACGCGGCCGTTATAATGAAGTTCGCCGTAGCCGAAGATATGGAACTTGCCGAAGGTGCCGAGTCGTTTGAGGCCCTCCTCGTCGGTTTCTTTTTCCAGTTCCTCCTCCGAAACCCTGATTTCCGGTCCCGCTTCCGTTTCGGCGGATTTGGCCTTGGCTTCCGCCGACGGCAGATTGACTGTTGTCATACCTACAAGCACGATAAAAACTCGCGCGATACATGAAAGCATTTTAGACGGCATTTTTATTCTCCTTGTTATTGATGGTGTTGAAGTTGGACATTAAAATTCATACCCGACATTCATGCGGAACAGATTATCGCTTGCCTTCGACAGTCCGACCGCAAGCTGGGTGTGAAACATCCAGTGGTCATTCAGGTGATACATGAAAATCGGCCCGACATAGTGTTCCTGGCGCGAGGGTATCAGGCCGAACGATTTGGTGTCGCCCAGCGCGCCGTAGAGTTCCAGACCGAGTCCCACCCCTTTCCCGTGTTCCTCTTTCTCCTCCGACTTGTCGGAAGTGGAATTCGGCGCAAGGGTCATTCCGCACTTGGGGCATTTCCCCGGTTTGTCGCTTTTTACCTTCGGATGCATCGAACAGGAATAGGGTCCCTTTTCGGATTTCGACACGGTCGATCCGGCTTCCTCATGTTCTTCGTGGTGATGAAGCATCCACATCGCACCAAGGGCATATCCAAAGGCGGTCTCCCCGTTTTCAAGATCGGTCTCGTTGATCCAGTTGAAGGCGACGTTGACGGGGCCGAAATCCTGGGAAAGGACGAGCCGGGTTTCGAGGATCCTTTCCCGATCGGGTTCTCCACCGGTTTCCGCATAAGGGGGATCGATCCATCCGGAGACCTCCATTTTGTAGCGGGTTCCCGGATCGAGATCCTCGTACTCCACATAGACCATTGGATTAAGGGGGACTTCCTTTTTAAAGATCCGGTAACGGCTCTCCCAGCGAAATCCGGTGAATTTCGCGTCACTTGTCTCGAAATCCTCAAACCACTCGATCATGAACTCGGTGGCGAACTGGTGGAAGGGGGAGTACTCCAGTTCCACCATGTGGGACATGTAGGTTCCAAATCCGTCATCTTCCCGCCGAAAGCGGGAAGGGGCGGTGATGTCGGTCATGAACATCAGCTCGATTTCCCCCTTCTCGATCCCCGAGTTATAGGTGACAAAATAGCCGCCAGTGCCGGCCCACGCCTCGCCTCCAACGCTTAAGATTGCCGCAAGAGCGGCAGTAAATCTCATTACACGCATCATACCGTTTGCCTTTCTTCCTCCTTGGTCATCTGACTTGCTTAATGCACAAAACCTGTTTCCTCCGCTCCCTCCATTGTGTACCGGATCTTTTCAACCGTCTCCTGCCCCCGGGCCATGAGCTTCAAAAACCCCAGCGCGGTGAAATGCAGGGTGGTCGGCCCGTAGCTCAAGTGGACGACGCCGTTGGGACAAAACTCAATCCGGCACATAAAAGACGCCTCATCCGACCGGTTCGCGGTCATTCTGTGTTCCATGTTTTCTCCTTTAAGCCTTTTATGAAATTGAAAACCACTTTCAATTTCAAACATGGAACGGAAATACTATCCCGCCCGGGGGAGAGTCAAGAAAAAAATCTTGAGAAGGCGATTATTCCGAAGGCCGGGTTTGCTGGAGACCTGTTATTAATTTATATGTTAAAAATGA
>JACQOY010000170.1 GCA_016207765.1 Deltaproteobacteria bacterium
GCAACCGCCACATAGAGGGCCGCGCGCTCAGCTTCGGTCGATCGGACGGAATTGACTTCCCCAAATTCTGTCAGAACCGCATCAATCGTATCGCCAGAAATGCCTGCTTTCATGGCGGCGCCTGTCTTCATTGCTTCGAGAAACTCCTCGGTGGTGCCAAACGAATCGGGATCAAGATTCAGTTTTTCGGCATCAAAAATATCGGCGCCATAAGCTGTTTTCATTTTCACCACCAGCGCGTCTTTATCCATTCCTGTTCCGTCGGAACCGCTGGTGCGTCGTGGCTCCAAAGTGTCATCCGCGAACTCGAGGTCTTTTGACACATCAGGCGGAGCGTCCATCCCTTTGCGGGCGTAGGTGTCTTTCACCTCTTCCGTCGCCGCATCTATATCCTCCATCGATACACCGGAACTAAAACGGCCACCGGTCCCTTTTTCCTCGTACTTTGAGAGCAGATTTTGCAAGACCCTCTCGATTTCCAGAAGACGGGCAATGGTTTTATGGGGCGGCTCGTCGGGAAGAGGTTCGTACGCCTTTGGGTCAACCCCCAAGCCTTCCGCGGTCAACCGGAATTTGGCGGCCTTGAGGAGAAGTTCCTCGATCCGATATTTATGCTGAAGAATATTGGCATCGGGGACACGTGTTGCAATGAGATGATCGATCAATTCCTTGTCGGTGCTCAGATGTATTGATCCATCGGCTTCAACCGTGTAATATTTCGGATCGAGTTCTCCCCTTTCCAGATCCCCCTGAATGCATCCCATCAAACGCTGGGTAAGCGTTTTGGAACGATCGGGTTCCGAACCGGGGAACATTTTGGCCCTCTCCTGAATATAGTGCAACTGATCGGCGGTGAAAATACTCTCTCCTTCAGGAACAACAACGCGACTCAATAGCGTGGGAGGGAAATCGTGTTCGAGCAATTCTCTTGAAATCTTGGGAATCCCGGCCTTTGAGCCCCCCAACATCTCCGGACGACTAACCCAGACGTTTCGTGCCCCGGTCCACATCGCTTCCACCGATAAAAAGGGATGACGAACGGGATAGGTGGCACTCCAGAAGGTACCGAGCGAAAAACCCAAAGTGTTGATGGGATGTCGGATTGGATAAGTAGCGGCTCTCCATGAAGAACGAACCGGGTGCGCCTTGATCTCTTCCCAACGGGAAGGCGGCGTCGAAGCAGACGATGGGGCCGTCGTCCCATCGACAAATCGGCCCCCTCTCAACTGTCGTTGGGCGCTGTGTTCGATAATTCGATGGACCGTTGCGTCCGACAAGAGGCTGACATAGAGAGGCTGAAAACGGCGGGTGACCTGCGGGTCCTGACGATCGAGTTTGTCGTAATCTTCATTGGTCAACGAGGCGGAGCCGCGAACCCCCCCGCGCGCCAATGCGGGCTTTAATGATTTGAGAACCTGAGACGCGGCCGATTCATTGGCATCAGTGCTTTTTGCCGAATCGTAGAGTTCTTCGACATGAACAAAAAGGGCGGGATTTTGCTCCGAAAGCTCGATAAATCGATCAACCCGTTCCTCCAATTCACCGCGATATTTGGTGCCGGCCACCAGTTTTTGGATTTTCAATTCCCAATATTGCACCCGCGCAAGAGATTCGGGACAGAGACTCCATTCGAGACCGGCGGCTTCGACCTGGTCTTTGGTCAAGCGGTCGTTGGCCCCCAGTTGCGTCTCGTTTCTTAATTCGGCTTCGCGAGCCATAATCACCCGGCGCAGATAAATATGACGGGCCACTTCTTCGGCAATAGCCGATTTACCGATACCAGCCGGTCCCAAAAGGGAAATCATCGTTTTCCCCTTTTGTTGCCAGCCGTCAAACATATCCTTTACTTCGGCATCACGCCCCTCAACCCGTTCAAAACCCCCTTTGGCCGCCTTTTCCACCCAATCCTCACCGAATTCGGTCATGAATTGGTCAAGGGTCATCGCCTGCAAACGCTTTCGTTCAGCCTTGCGCTTTTCGTCTTCGCCGACCGCTTCGATCTGCGCCCCAATGCGCGTCATCCTGAACAGGTTGGTTAAAAGCACCCCCAGAAAACTTCCCACCGCAAAAAGAGTAAGTCCCTCTTTCAGGCCGAAACTGTCGGGTTCGGGAGGGGCAAACCCCTTGTCTTTTAGCTCCTTGTACGCCTCAAGGGCTTTGGAAAGGGCTTCCTCATCACCCGCAAGGGCCTGCACCAGCCTGTAGGCATCGCGCACATGTCTGTTTTCAATGTTGTCAGGATTCAAGTCCGGAATTTGATCGTAAACCTCTCCTGCCGTGGTCAGCGCCATTCTCATCTCCGGAATCTGGTCCTGACTCATTTTTATCTTGAAACTAAGCCTTAAGAGGCCGTCTTCAACCGCACTACCGGCCACACAGCCGTAAAAAGATTCGTCGACCCTATGATAGCCGGCCAGAAAATCATTAAGAGGACCGGACTGTTCCCTGGTAAACGATCCGCTCAACGGGTAATGACCTTGCGATTCATGGAACGATTCTATACTGCTGTCTGAACAGGGACTGCGCTGAATTTCGGGATCGAGAGAAAAAACAAGGATATTGGTCCCCATGTCACCGGTTTCTCCCCACACTGCTTCTTCGCCGCTGGCGCTTGTTGTGCTTCGGGTTAAAAGAGGATAACTGAATTGAACTTTCCTGAAATAATTAAAGGCGGAGCCTTCCTCAACTTTATTGTCAATATATGAATCTACGGCGGCCAATTCACTCTCTGTTTGAGGGAGATGCAATTCCCCTCTGCCAAGCATTGCCGTCAAATAAGCCTGAATGGCCGCCGTGTATTAATCGTGGTCCGGAAAAGACGTACCGAGTTTCTTTTCCAGTTCCTTGTTGGCTGGAAGCCCGATCATCCGGAC
>JACQOY010000163.1 GCA_016207765.1 Deltaproteobacteria bacterium
AGATTAGTCTCCTTCGGCATCCTCTGGTTCTTTATCACCCTCTCCATCGAGTCATCGGTTATTCCGATTCGCGATGTGATCTTTGAACATCGGCTCTATCTGCCGAGCGTCGGTTTTTTCCTTGTCGCAAGTCTCTTGGCCGGAAGGGCTTGGGGGGAGTGGTCGAGGTCGGAGACCTCGACGGCGAAGCAGCCCCTCCTTGGTGGGGTACCTGGGGCGCCAGACCGGTCGCAGAGCTCCCGGAACCTGGGGCGGCAGAGCCGCTGTTCCGAGGTGCTGATCCGGAAAAAAATCAGAATCCCGCTGGTCGTGGTCGGCCTCTTGATTATCGGCGGGTTCTCTCTTGCGAGCTTTCAGCGAAACCGGATATGGAAGGACCCTCTGACCCTCTGGCAGGATGTGGTGAATAAGGCCCCTCGAAAGGGGAGAGGTTATTACGGTTTGGGAAAGGCCTATCAGGTTGAAGGACGTTTTGAACCCGCCATAGAGGCCTATCTGGAGGCAATTGCGCTGAGGCCGGACTATTTTGACGCTTGGCTGAATTTGGGGGTTGCCTGCAAAAATTTGGGGCGTTTGGAAGAGGCCGTGCGGGCCTATCAGGGCGCCTTGCGGATTGAACCGGACTCCGCAGGTGCTCACCACAACCTGGGGAACACCTACAAAAAACTGGGGCAGATTCCGGAAGCGATCCGGGAATTCGAGGAGGTTTTGCGGATCCAGCCCGATTTTGAGGCCGCGCGCCGTGCTTTAGAGGAGTTAATGGGAAAATCTTTGACGCACCCGTGACGCACCCTTCGGGCACAACAGCCTGTAGGCTCCTTCGTCGCTGACAGCACCAACCCCATAAAGAGGGGCTAGTTCTTGCCGTAGTGAAAAACATGGGGTTTTTTCGGTTGCAGAGCCCAGCCGCGTCGGGTTCTCCGACTGCGGGATCGTCTACCTGACAAAACGTCCCTATATGCTCTGCATCCTGACGGTCGCCACCGAAGAAGGGAGCATGCGCTATTTGTCCGATCTGTCCCGGATGATCCATGAGTACCTGTCCGGCCATTAAAAGAGGACTTTTTTGACGAAAGGGCCTCCAACATCCGTGTCGGAGGTTGCCCGGACAATGAAACAAGGCGCTTGACGCGGGCCCCAAAGGGAAGCCGGTCGTCGCGTAAAAATTGAGTTTATTTTCAGGCTGTCTGTGTTAAAGTATGGCGGATGCCGATCCTTAAACTTCCAAAAGACGATCCGGAAAAGGAGATGGCCTTTGAGCTGGAATTTCAGCGGTCTCTCACCAGCCGACAGCGTTATGATATGATGTTCAAGCGGTCGAAAGAAATCCTTCAGCGCCTGATTGCCCATGGATATCGAAAGCCTTTTGAAATTGTTAAAAGAAAATGACGTCGACTTTGTCGTCATCGGCGCCTCGGCCTTTCCGACGCACGGCTATGCCCGCGCCACCGTGGATATCGATCTTTTCATCCGCAAAACGGTGGAAAACGCCCAAAAGACCCTCAGCGCCTTAAAAAAATTCGGTTACGACGTCACCGACCTGACCGCCGATGACCTGCTAAAAAACAAGGTGCTGATCAGGCAGTACGTGGTGGAAACGGATATCCACCCCTTTGTCACGGGGATTACTTTTGATGATGTTTGGGCCCACAAGGTGAAGGACAAAATCGGCGATGTCGAGGTGTATATCGCCAGTCTGGACGATCTGATTAAAATGAAAAAGGCCGCCGGACGCGACAAGGACCTCGAAGACCTGAAAATTCTCGAAAAGTTGAAAAAAAATGAGCTTAAACCTGCTACAACCGATTCAGCTCGCTCAGGAGATTTTTGCCCAGATTCGCAACGATCGGATGATGACTGACCGGTAAAAAAACTTTCAATTCCCGTGACGCGGCTTTGACGTCAAGCGAACGGACAGAATCAGTCAATCGCCGCTTCAGGGGAATGATCACGGCGATTCCAAGTCTTTCCCTCAAGCAAAAATAGAGATCGAAGTAATCCCTCGGTTTCCGGCGGCTCAGCAGGGCCTCGCATTTTTCCGCGACCAGGTCCGGCGTCGAAAGGACGAGACATTGATAGGAGGGATAAAGAGGCGTTGTCGCCAAGATGGGTTCCGGCCTGACCTTCTTCCGCGACGAGACATTCACTTCCAGAGCGGTGTTTTCCCCATAAAGTCGTCCCTCGAACAGGGCCAAAAAACCTCCCGAAGTGGCCTTGGACTCGGCGGTTTCGAGGATGATTCCCTCCTCCTTGAGCCTTAAAACCACCTGCGCCAAAAGCCCCTTGAGATGAAACGGCTTTGTCTCGGCGCTGAAATCCAGATCTTCCGAAAAGCGGGGGCTTCGAAACAGGAGCCGAAGGGCCGTCCCCCCCTTGAAGGCCAGCTCATCGGAATTTTCAAGCCGGTAAAGAGAGGCCAAAAAAACGTGCTGGAGGTATTCCCTCGCAACGTTTGCCCTTGTGGTCTGCCACTTGACGGCCAGTTCGTTAATGACGGTTTCGGATAACATTTTCCCCCCACTCCACAAGCCCTGCCCGGGCGAAGGATTCCAAATAGCGGATGACAAGTTTTGTCTTGAGTCGGTTCCACCGTATCCGATCATTCAGGGTTTTTCTCCCCAAATGGACAAAGTAGAGGGTATCGGCCATCGCCTTTTCCGGTTCGGCGACAAGAACCGTCTCCCCCTGCAAAACCAGGGGACGGTATCCGCAGTAGGCCGCTTTCTTGACCTGTTGATACAGAAAAGAGAGGTTTAAGGCCTCGAAATGCCGCGTTCCCTTGGGAGTCACCGACGTGACGGCGTATACCGATTCCGGGATGACACCGTAATGGGCCAGCGCCGTCTCCAGAGAAACATAAGAGGGTTGAAGAAGCCGGTTGGCCAGATGCCATGGATGTGGAAGGCGACCCTTCAAGGCGTAAAGCCCCCTTCTTGCCTTCAATTTCACAACGAGGCCGCGCCGAACGTAACGGATCAGCAGGTGCTTGACCGAAGCGGCGGAAAACCCGGTCGCCCTTCGGAACTCCTCGGACGAAAAGACCGTCAAACCCTGTTTTCGGAGGATTTCCTCTATCGCATTCAATTTCATATAAGTGCCATTTTTGGCACTTTAACAAAATGGCATATTCCAGGGTATTTTGCAAGCGCAATGCCGATAAGTAACGGCTTCGAAATGGTTCCCTGAAGGGGCGGATTTGACGCAGTCAGGAAGGTCTTTATCAGAGAGACAAAAAATGATAGACTCCAAAGGCTTGGAAAAAAAACTTCGCCTTTACCAAACACTCACCGTTCTATTTGCCCTTGCGACGACAGGATTATCTCTTCCCCATGTTCTTGAATACTTCCAGAAAGAATCTCCTTACCGGCCGGAGATGATCGTGCAGGAAAGCGCCCCTCACAGCGGATTCGTGAAGAAAATTATCGAACCCTTGCGCTATTCGGGACTTCCGGGCCTTCTGCGTCCGGACGTCTCCCTTGAGATCGACTTTCAAAACAAAACCTGGAAGCTTAAAAACATTCATGACTTTGACGCCAACGGCAATTTACTTCTCACTGACGGCCGGTACGGCATTTGCGGCGACCTGGCGGCCTACGTCTACCAGAAGATCAGACCGGTTTTCGGAGAGCGCTATCTAATTGAATTTATGCGAGTTTTCGATTCAAACTTTTTCAAGTCTGGCGATGGATTCCATATCATTCTGCGCATTGTGGACATGGAAAGCGGAATGCAGGGGACGAGATACAAGAAAACTTTTCTTCTTGATCCCTCTTTCCGCCGCTACGGCGAGCCCAATTTATTTCCCGATTACCGGCCCAAGGAGGAACAATTCGATCATCTGCCTTTCCTTGTCGAAAAAAATCCCGACGATACATTCAAAGTCGGGTTAGGGGTCCCTATTCTGATCAACCGCAATGCCGTCATCATGCTTTGGGTCGCGGAGAGGGAAGGGGTGTTCGATCAGGACAATTTTCGCGTTGTGCTTTCTCTTCAGAAAATACACGAGTACCGCTCCGTTCACCTTCTCATCATGGAAAAAAGGGAAGGGAACGATTTCACATGGGAGGCCGAGAATGTCTACAAAGGGTTCCTTAAAAAAAGCACTTACGAGCAACTGAAGAAAAGAATCGGGGTTCTTTTTTCAACCGTTTCGCCGGCCCCCCAACTGTGAAAATTTTGACTCTTTTTGACCGTTGCCGGCCTGTCCAACGGCTAGTTAACCCTGTTGCGTAATTTCGTTTAATTTGGCAATATAGTTGCGTGATAAAAGAATACGACAGAAAGATCAATCTTAACAGCTTGTTAGAACATAAATCTGTCTTTCTTTTTGGGCCTCGCCAGACGGGAAAAACGACGTTTCTGGCCAAAAGGTACCCCAAGGCGCGCACCTTCAATCTTCTGGAAGCAGACGTCTTTCGGGACTTGAGCGCCAACCCGGAATACATGCGCCAGCGGATTCGGCCCTTGGACCGCATCGTCGTCATCGACGAGGTTCAGAAACTGCCGGCCCTGCTGGATGAGGTCCAACTCATCCTCGATCGCGACAAGAATATCCGCTTCATCCTGACGGGAAGTAGCGCGCGGAAGCTTAAGCGCGGGGGGGTCAATCTTTTGGCCGGCAGAGCCTGGACCTGTCATATGCATCCGCTCGTTTCCGTGGAGGTCGGTCCCGGCCGGCTTCTCCATCGGATCAATCGCGGAGGGCTTCCTCCCATGCTCGACTCGCCGCTTCCCCACGAGGAGTTGAAGGCCTATGTGGGAACCTACCTGCAGGAGGAGATACGGGCCGAGGGGCTCACCCGGTCGATCGAAAATTTTTCGCGCTTTTTGACCGTTGCCGGCCTTTCCAACGGCCAACTTGTCAACTTCACCAAGGCGGGAAACGACGCCCAAGTCCCCCCCCGGACGGTTCGGGAATATTACCAGGTCCTTGAAGACACGTTGATTCTTCACCAGCTGTCGCCGTTTCAAAAGACGAAGAAACGCAAGCCCGTCGCCACCTCGAAATATTATTTTTTCGACGTGGGGGTCGCGAACCACCTGATGAACCGGCGTGAGATCCTCCCCGGTTCGCCGGAGTTTGGCCCCACCCTTGAACATCTTGTTTTTCTGGAGATTAAGGCTTACCTCGACTACGAGCGCCTCGATATCCCGCTGACTTTTTGGCGATCGCAGACGAAACTCGAGGTCGACTTCCTTGTCGGAGACGGCGTCGCCATCGAGGTGAAGGGGACCCGACAGGTCTCGGAGGCCGATTTAAAGGGGCTTAAGACCCTGGCCGAAGAAAGAGAACTGAAGAGAAAGATTGTCGTCGGAGGCGAGGCCGCCTTCCGCAAGACAAATGACGGCATTGAAATATGGCCCGTTGAACCCTTTCTGGAAGCCCTCTGGGCCGGGGAGTTCAAACAGAATTTGACGCACCCATGACGCGTTAATGACGCGGGGTTAGGGGAAAAAATTACATGGTCTGAAACTGGAGTTCCTGAAAATTCACCTTCGAACTGCGGTGGGAAAGGCGCAAAATTTCGATTCCCACAATCTCATTCTGGTCGTTGAAATCGACAATGATACCTGGAGACACCTCCTCGGAATCGATGATTTTCGATTCATCCAGCCGTAGATACAAGGCATCCGCGTTTTTATCAACTTTTAGTTTCATAATTTTCCTTTAAGCGCTCTGTCAAAATATACCGTAATCACGCGCATGGGGTCAATATGCGTGTTTACAATGACGCGCAAGACGCGGTCGCCGTGCTCGCTGATTTTGCCCAGCCGATGCTCCAGCGCTTCATCCTCCTCGTCCGGCTCGACTTTTAGGGGGTTTTTCAGCACTCTTTCAACCCATTCAACGGCAATTTCCCGTTCTCGTAGAACGTCACTCGCATGTTGCGTCAATTCGTAGTTCATCCCGGACAGTCCAGTAACCCTTTATCAGAAAAAACGCCACTTCAAAATAACCACCCGATGCCATTTTTCGCCCTTGACCGAATCTTGACAATCATTTGACCCGTCCCTGACACCGGTTTGACCTCACCTTGACCCCCTTTTGACCCCTTCTTGACCCCCTTTTAACGGGAGTTTGACAGCCGGTTTTCTCCCGTGGGTGTATATTTATCGGCCTATGGATCGAATTTCGTCCAACATGCGCGGACTGGTCACGGAGAGGGATTGGAATGCCGTGGACAAAACATTCCCGGGGGCCCACTGCTTCTACCTGCGTCTTTCGCGGAAACCACAGACCTTTCTCGACCTTTTGGGGATGTGCCAGAGCTTCGGCAACGGCGGCCGGAAAAAATCACGGAGGAAAAAGGGATGAAATTTTCACACTTCCACACAGCGTCCTGGCTCATTCTGGCGGCGCTCTTTTTCGTGAGCGTCTTTGTCATTTCGCAGGCCGCGCGGGGGCAAGGGAAAAGCGGCGGTGATACGCCCGTCGGCGTGATTCCGGAAGGCCCCCCGGCGGATGCCCCGCCGGAGGAAGAAGAAGAACCCGACATCAACCCCTACGTGGAGATGACCCTCAATCTTTCCGGCGGCGGGTGCGAAATCAATCTGAACGAGTCGGAACTTCTGCGGGTGAAAGGGGTCGTGGGGGTGGATATCGAGAAGAAGCCGGGAAAGATCGTCCTCGAGTACGATCCCGCCGTCACGAACAAAGGGCTTATCAAGTCCGCGGTCGGGAAGAAAAAGGGGGGATGCGCGGCGAATGAGGAGGCGGGAGGGGGGAACCCGTAGGGGCGCACAGCCGTGCGCCCGTACAAGGGATTGTAAAATATGTCTCACTGGTTGAACAAAAAGATGGGAACGAGCTGGCGGCCACGGACATGGCACATGATCCTTGGCGGTTCCACCCTTCTTGTTGTTTTGACCTTCATCTCCATCGTTTCAGCCGAC
>JACQOY010000164.1 GCA_016207765.1 Deltaproteobacteria bacterium
AGCTGACTATTACTATACCCTTCGGGTACTGTTTCACCGTATTAGGCGAGCTTCTGTAGACGTTCCAAAATCATGTAACGAGAGTCAACTGACCTGTAATGGGTTGTGACGAAAACGTCCCCTCTTTTTTCCGCCGGTCAAAAATCGCCAGTCATTTCGAGGATCCGTTTTGACAACCGGCTGGCACGGAGTTTGCTGTGTTCTGGTATCAAGCTTCCTTTCCCGCCGTGGTTGTCCACCAAGAGTGTGGGAGGGGGAGTATCACCAAGAAAGGAGACAAAGATGAGTACACACAATAAGCACAAGGGTCCTTTCCTGAAATGGATGATGGCGCTTCTCCTGGTTGTTGGAGGAGGCCTTTTAACCCTGTCCGGATGCTCCAGTAATGGAGAAAACGGGCAAGGAGCGGGTGAGTCAAATCCCTCCGGAGAGCCTTCAGACTCTCCAACATCCCCTGCACGGTTCTCCGTCAAGGCCACAGCGCCTGTTGACGGCGAAATCGACGTGAACACCGATCAAAAGATTGCTGTTCAATTCGATGACGAGGTGGATGTTTCAACAGCCAATAGCACCAACATCCGTGTGACAACCGATGACGGGGAAGAGGTGGAAGGAACGGTCACGGTTGATAATGCACACAACATCGCGGTCTTTACGCCGGGAGTTCAACTTGAAAACAGCACCACCCACCATCTGGAGGTGACGAGGGGTGTCAAGAGCTCTGTCGGCATTTCCTTAGACAGCGATGTTACAGTCACCTTCACCACCTCTGCCGAAGATAAGGAGGAGCCGGCGCCGACAGTGACGGAGACGACGCCGACCGAAGGTGAAGTTGACGTCGATGTGTCCAACGAGAACAACATCGAGGTGTATTTCGATGAAGCGCTCGATGCATCCACAGTCAACGCGGACAACATCAAGTTGAAAAAAGAGGACGGGTCCGAGGTGACGATAAACATCACCTACGATTTGTCCCTGAATGTTGTGATCATCTCCCCAACGACAAGCCTGGAGGTGAGCACCTCCTATCTTCTCGAGATCCTCGTGGGAGTGGAAAACCTCACGGACATTTCACTGGCCGAGAGTGTTGAGATAAACTTCAGCACCACTGCTGAAGCCCCCCCCGAAGATGATGATGGAGAGGATGATTGCGCCGACGCCGATGATGATGGAGAGGATGATTGCGAAGAAGAAGAAGAAGATGGTGGAGAAGAGGCCCCCGAGGTAGTCTCGACCACGCCGACTGAAGGTTCGGTCGACGTCTCAACCAGCCAGGAAATCAAGGTCCAGTTCGATCAGGCGATGGATGTTTCGACCATCAACGAAACAAACATCAAACTGACAACGGACGATGGATCGGCTGTTGAGGCCAGCATCACCTATGATGCTGAAACCAACGTGGCCATTGTCACGCCGACTGCGGAACTGGAGGCAAGCACCGCCTACCATCTGGAGGTGACAACGGGATGCGTCAGCGAAACCAGCGTTGCCCTGGAGAGCTCGACGATGGTGAACTTCACCACCACCGCGGCGGAAGGAGAAGAGGCCCCCGAGGTCACTTCTGTTGAGGTATCGACCAGCCAGGCGATTGCCGTTCATTTCGACCAGGAAATGGATGTCTCCACCTTGAACGAGGCGAACATCAACCTGACCACCGAAAACGGCGATGAGGTGGCGGTTGAAATCACCTACGATTCGACAACCAATGTCGCCATCGTAACGCCGGATGCCGAGCTTGAGGTCAATTCGACCTACCATCTGGAGGTGACAACGGGTGTTGAGAGCGCCGCGAATGTTGCCCTCGAGAGCAACTATGAAGCGGACGTGACTGTTCAATCGTAATCCGGTTTAAAAGCTCTTATTTGAGCTCACACCGCCCTCTTTCTCGGGAGGGCGGTGTTTTTTTTAACTTGGCGACATATTTCTTGATTTGACTGCCCGATAGGGTTCTGGTAACCTTCATAGCCTAGGTTAACCATCTGACAATACGCTATGTTGTTTGACTCCATCCTCGGCCTGTTTTCCAACGATCTTGCCATCGACCTGGGAACTGCCAATACATTGATTTACGTTAAGGGAAAGGGGATCGTCTCGTCCGAACCTTCGGTTGTCGCCGTCCGCCGCGATGGACGGGGGCAAAAAAAAGTGCTGGCTGTGGGCAAGGAGGCGAAGGAAATGCTCGGCCGGACACCGACAAATATCGAGGCGATTCGCCCGATGAAAGACGGCGTCATCGCCGATTTTGAAGTGACCGAAGCGATGCTTAGGTACTTCATCCGCAAGGCTCATAACCGGAAAACGCTTGTTCGTCCGCGGATCATCATCTGCGTCCCCTACGGCGTCACCGAGGTGGAAAAGCGGGCGGTGCGCGAATCGGCGGAATCGGCCGGGGCGCGCGAGGTTTATCTCATTGAAGAGCCGATGGCGGCGGCCATCGGGGCCGGACTCCCCATTACCGAACCTTCCGGAAACATGATTGTCGATATCGGCGGCGGCACCACGGAGGTGGCCGTCATCTCGCTGGCCGGCATTGTCTACAGCAAGTCGGTCCGGGTGGCCGGCGACAAGATGGATGAGGCGATTGTCCAGCATATCAAGCGGAATTACAATCTTCTGATCGGGGAGCGGACTGCGGAGCTCATCAAAATCAACATCGGCAATGCCTATCCCGATACCGAACCGAAGACGATGGAAATCAAGGGGCGTGATCTGGTCAACGGAATTCCCCGTGTGCTTCAGGTCAACTCCGATGAAATCCGCGAGGCGATTGCCGAGCCGGTGCATTCCATTGTCGAAGCGATCAAAACAACCCTCGAGAGAACCCCCCCGGAATTGGCGGGCGATGTTGTCGACAAAGGAATTGTTCTGGCCGGAGGGGGCGCGCTCCTTCGCGGCCTGGATAAACTCATTCACGAAGAAACCGGTTTGCCGGTTACGGTGGCCGAGGATCCCCTCTCCTGCGTCGTGATCGGATCGGGCAAGGCGCTGGATGAATTGGATGTGCTTCGGGAAATCGCCTTGAGTTAACAATGAATATCAAAAGGCGCGCCGGTCTGGCTGTTTTACTCATTCTCCTTTTTATTATTCTTCTCAATTTGCGCCAGGACGGCTCCCGAAAATTCCCGCCGGTTCATTTCATCGATCGGATCATCGTTTCTTTATACACACCCGTTCAGGGGATTATCGACAACACGGTCGATTTTATCGGAAACGGCTGGTCGGGTTATTTTGCCCTCGTAGGGGTCAAAAAAGAAAATCAGCGCTTGAAGGATGAGATCGGTCTTCGCGAACTCGAACTCCTTTCCCTCAAGGAGCGTTTGCGGGCGCAGGACCGGGAGGATTACCTTGCCCAAAAAGCGGGGATATTGGGTTGGGAGGGGGTTTCGGCGCGTGTGATCGGCTATGATCCCTACGCCCAATCGCAGACCATCTGGTTGTCGGTTGGTTCGAGCCGGGGGGTGGCCATGGACCAGCCGGTTTTGACCGTAGAAGGGCTGGTGGGGAGAATCGTCAAGGTTTTTCCGACAAGCTCCCAGGTTTTGCTTCTGGTCGATCCGCATTTTTCCGTGGATGTCATCGACGAGGCCACAAGGGTGCGGGCGCTCGTGGTGGGATCGGGAAGGGGAACCGAACTGAAACGGTATCCATTTCTGACGCATCTGGAATTTTTGAGTCTCGGCGATGAAATCCGGAAAGGCGATTTGCTGATCACCTCCGGTTTCGGCGAGATTTACCCTGCCGGCATTCCGGTGGGAAAAATCATCGATGTGGAACAAAAAGAAAACGCCCTGTTCAAATCTTCCGGGGTTCTCCCCCTGGCGGATTTCGGCAAGCTGGAACAGGTGATGATTTTGACGGGAAAGAAATAATGGATATTCTTTTCGCCCTTGTCTGGTTGTGGATTTTGTTCAACGGCCAGTTGGCTTTCCGGATTCCTTTTTTCCACGGGGCCCTGGAGCTTGGATTTGTCACCATCCTGGTGATTTACGTGGGATTCCGTTTTTCCTTTTTGAGGGGGCTGATAACGGTTGCCCTTGTTTCATTCATCGCCGAGACTTTCACTCTTGTTCCCCACGGCTTTATCATCCTGGCGCATCTGATTTTGTTTATCGGCATTCGCCTTTTGCTCGACCAGATTCTCTCGGAAGCTTATCTCACCAAGTCGTTATGGGTTTTTCTGTTTTCATTTTTTAGCCGGCTTATCACCGGATTTGTTTTTGATCCCGAAGGGGTTTTTATCCGGGAGGGGTCGTTCTGGATTGTTTCTCCGGCGCAGGCTGTTCTGAACGGGATTTTGAGTTTTCCCCTGTTTATTGCGCTTGATGCCTCCTACGACCTTTGGACCCGTCTCTTTTCACGCCGCCGCCGCTCGCTGACGGGGGCTGATTTTTACCAGGTGCAGAGCAAACAAAGAAAATACTTCTAGGACGGCTCCAAGGGGCCGCGAACTACTTGTGCCTCGATTTCATACCGAAGAAAATGTATCGTCACTGCAGACCAGAATGTCGTTTGTTCTGATTGTCGTCCTTGTTTTTATTCTTGTGGTTTTGGTCCGGCTTTTTTACCTGCAGGTGATTTACGGAAGCCGGTATCAGACTCTTTCCGAACAGATATCGATCCGCGAGGAAGAGTTGAGGGCGCGGCGGGGACTGATTCTCGACCGCAACGGAAAAGTCTTGGCCGACAACCGTCCCTATTTTGAAATCGACATTATTCCGCAGGATCTTCACGATCGCGAAAGGACCCTTGCCTCACTCACCGATCTGATTCCCATTTCAAGGGAAGAGATCGACAAAAAAATCGCCTCTGCGCACGGCGAAGCCCCGTTTCTGCCGGTAGTACTGGTGGAGGACGCGCCCTTTGCCTGGGTGGCGAAGATCAGGGAATATCAGAGCCCCGATTACGATGCCGACAGTCCCTTTTATCTCGAAGGGGTCGAGGTGCGGGCAAGCCCGTTGCGGGTTTATTTGTATCCCGAACTTTTCTCCCACGCCTTGGGCTACCTCAAGGAAGTTGATCAAAAGGGGCTGGAAAAGTACGATGCCTTGAATCCCGGCCGGTATTCAAGCGGCGATCTGATGGGGGCAAGCGGTGTTGAACATGCCTACGATCTGGAATTGCGCGGCGAAGACGGAATGAAGGCCAGGGTGGTGGATGCCCGCGGCAAGGAGATTCGCGGCAGTTCCGAAACCGACACGCTTAAGGAACAGTCGAGCTATGCCCCCTTGGACGGCAACCATCTGGTCACCACTCTCGATTATGACGCCCAGGCGGCCGCGGCGGGGTTTTTTGAGGGGAAGAGGGGATCGGTGGTTGCCCTCGACCCGCGTACGGGAGAGGTTTTGGTCTTGTACAGTTCTCCCGGCTTTGACGGAAACCGCATCACCAAAAAAATCGACAAGCCCTATTGGCAAAAGATCAATCTCGATCCCGATAAGTACCTTTTCAATCGAGCCATTCAGGCGGCTTATCCCCCCGGTTCCATCTACAAGATTGTCACCTCCATAGCGGGCCTCACTTCGGGAAAGGTTACCCCCGAAACCGTTTTTTCCTGCGGGGGGGGGTTAAGATTCGGAAACCGTTACTTCAAGTGCTGGAACAAGGGGGGGCATGGCGCCGTGGCGCTCCTTAGGGGGATTGCCCAGTCATGCGACGTCTATTTTTACAACATGGGATTGAAAGCCGGCGTCGATGGCCTTCATCAGGCGGCCCTTCTTTTCGGACTGGGCCAGAAGACCGGCATCGAGATCGCCTACGAACAACCGGGGCTGATTCCCAGTTCGGAATGGAAAATGAAAAGATACAAACAACCCTGGATCGACAGTGAGACCCTTTCAATTGCCATTGGTCAGGGTTACGACCTCGTTACGCCGTTGCAGGCCGCCCGGATGATTTCAATGGTGGCCAACGGGGGGCGTCCGCTAAGGCCGCATTTGGGGAAGGGGGTTCTCGATCCGGCCCGGCGGTTGCTGAAGGAATTCAAGGTTTCGCCTGGTGCGCCGGTGATACCGGAGAAGGAGTTGAAATTGGTTGCCCAGGGGGTTATCGATGTGGTTCATGGCGTCGGCACGGCCACGAAACTTAAAGTCAGTCCCTACAAAATAGCCGGCAAGACAGGGACGGCGCAGGTGGTCGGCCACGACAGCGGGGTTCGGGCGGCGGGGCGTACACTGGCGCACGGATGGTTTGTGGCCTATGCCCCCTACGATGATCCCAAAATCGCCGTCGCCGTGATTGTGGAAAACGGGGGGAGCGGATCGGGCGCGGCCGCTCCAGTGGCGATGGGGGTGATCGATACCTATTTGGGAAAAATCATGCCGATAAAGGAGGAAAATAAATAAAATGTTCGACCGGCGACTTATCACCCACTTCAACTGGCCTATCCTGATCGTGGCTCTTGTTCTGGCCATGATGGGGCTGGCCAATCTTTATAGCGCCACCTCCACCTTCGATCCGGGCGAGCAAACTTCGTATTTTCGCGCCCAACTTGTCTGGTTGACCATTGGAATTTCGAGTCTTTTGGTTGTTTTCAGCATTCACTATCGTCATTTTCGCGCCTTGAGTTATGTTTTCTACGGGATCACGGCGGTGTTGCTTCTGCTGGTCCTTGTTGTTGGCCGAAAGGTGGCGGGGCACCAAAGTTGGCTCCAGATTGGGCCCGTCTCGCTTCAGCCGACAGAAATCGCCAAACTTGGCCTCATTTTCGGTTTGTCCCGTTATCTTTCCGTTTTTCGTCCTTCTCCCAAAGGGGCGACCTTTCGGGAACTGATTCCCCCTTTTCTTTTCTTTCTCCTCCCGACCGGCTTGGTCATTCTGCAGGGAGACCTGGGGTCGAGCCTTTTTTTCGGCCTTATTTTCGGCACGTTGATCCTGATTTACGGTGTCCGCTGGCAGGTTCTTGTTTCCATGCTGGTCCTCTTTGTGGTGGTGGCGACCCTGGCCTATTTCTTTTTCCTCTCGCCCTACCAAAAAAACCGGATTCTCACTTTCCTCAATCCCGAAATGGACCGGCGCGGATCAGGTTACCATCTTATCCAGTCAAAGATCGCCGTCGGCTCCGGCGGGTGGATGGGAAAGGGGTATCTCAAGGGAAAGACCCACAAACTCAAGTTCATTCCGGAGAGGCACACCGATTTTATTTTCACGGTTTTGGCGGAGGAGTGGGGATTTTTGGGATCGGGTATGATCTTGGGTTTATTTGGTCTTCTTTTGTTTTTGGGAATAAGCGTGGCTGTCAGGGCCAACGACCGCTTCAGTTTTTTCCTTAGTGTGGGGGTGTGCGCCCTTTTTTTCTGGCATCTGGTGGTTAATCTGGGGGGCGTTTTGGGGTTGATGCCGCTGACCGGCGTGCCGTTGCCGTTTTTTTCCTATGGGGGATCGGCACTGATGACCAACTGGATCGGGATCGGGCTTCTTTTAAACGTCAGTATGCGGCGTTTCATGTTTTAGGGGGTCATTCTTTCCTCTCCCCGAACCGGTAGAATTTGTAACCCACGTAGGCGTATTGTCCCGCTGTGATCAGAGTGAAAAAAGCGGCAAGATAGACAAAGACGTAATGAACCTTTCCCACAAGCGTGTCGGACATCTGAAGCCATTCGATCGGCCTCTTTTGCAGAAATACAGCCAGAAAGGAAAGGACCAGGACGGAGATCTGGAAGAAAGTGGTTATTTTGCTGAGCCGCGTCGGCCGGTAATAGAGCCGGATCCGCATCAGGTTGAGGAGAATCACCCCCAGAGTAATCATCAAATCCCGGCCGATGACAATGCCGGTCAGCCAGAGCGGAATCGTCTTCATCCACGAAAGGGTGATGAAGCTGACCACCATCAAGAATTTGTCCGCCGCCGGATCGAGGAGGGAGCCGAGCCGTGATCGCATGTTGAAATGCCTGGCCAGAAAGCCGTCCAGGAGGTCGGTAAAGCCGGCAATCGAGGCGACAATAACCGCGGCGAGATAACTTTCCGCCAGGAACAGATAAATAAAAACGGGGACCAGAAAAAACCGGCTGATAGTGACGTAGCTTGCCAGGGTAATTTTAGATTGGGGCATACGTGTAAAAGTTCAAAAGTTCAAAAGTTCAAGGTTTAAAAGTTCAAGGTTGAAAGAGGGCAGTTTAAAGTTTAAAATCAAAACTTCAATATAAAATTTTACCCGCATAACTTTAAACTTTCACAACTTTGAACTTTTAAAACAATGAGCCAAAAAACCCTCTATCTTGTCGATATCTCTTCCTACGTCTTCCGCGCCTATTATGCCATCCGTGCGCTCAAAACCTCGCAAGGAATCCCGACAAACGCCACCTACGGTGTGGTGACGATGCTTTTAAAATTGATTCGTGACAAAAAACCGGACCATCTCATTCTTGCCTTCGATTCGCCGGTTCCAACTCATCGAAAAGAAATGTACCCGCAATACAAGGCCAACCGGGAGGCGCCGCCGGAAGATCTGCCGGTCCAGTTCGATCATATAAAGGAATTTGTCGGGCTCTGGCCGCTTCCCTCCGCCGAGGTGCCCGGTTATGAAGCCGACGACATCATCGCCACGCTGGTTAAAAGATACCGCCGTGAAGGGGTGGAGATTGTCATCGTTTCCGCCGACAAGGATTTGATGCAACTGGTGGGGGAAGGGGTGACGATGTACGATTCGATGAAGGAAAAACGGAT
>JACQOY010000196.1 GCA_016207765.1 Deltaproteobacteria bacterium
CCTAATCTTTTAAAACGGATCGCTTTGGGAATGATTTCAAACAGGGCGGGGAGTTTGCCAATGGTGTCGCCGTCGGTTTCCACGGGAACCACATCTTTCGTATTCTTCAAATCCATGGTCATTTTTTGTGTTTTAAGACTTTTTACCTGCGGTAATTTCACATGGCCACCGGTGTAGAGGCGCGGAAAAAAATTGAGCATCTGAAAAAGGCTCAATTTTTCCACCGCCACAACGTCGAACAATCCATCATTCGGCCTGGCTTTGGGGGCCGGTCTCATCCCGGAACCGAAATGGGGACCATTGGCCACCATGATCATGATCGGGGTCGACTGCACGCGGGTATCGTTGGCCGAATAAAAAACCGGCGCCGGCTTATACTCCAGGATACTGCGCACCGAACCGTAAACATAGGCCCCTTTCTTTCCGAAGATCCATGGCGCCCGGTTTGACCAGTAATCGACACGCCCGACAAGCCCGGCCGTCGAGATATTGATAAAGTAGCGGACGACCTTTTTGCCGGATGAATCACGGCATGTCACCTTCCCGATATCGACAACGGATGTTTTATTGTCGGTGAAATGCGCCGCCGCCTCCTGCGGTTTGCGCGGGATCTTGAAATAGCGGGCGAAATCGCCTCCGGTGCCGTACGGCAAAACCCCCAACGCCGCCTTGGAATTAACCGGCCTGTCGTTTAGGACAAAACCATTGAGGCAATTGGAAAGCGTGCCGTCTCCCCCCACCGCTACGATCAAATCGAAGCCCTCTTTGAGCGCCGAACGAGTGGCATTTTCACCATCGTTGGGACCACGCGTTATCCGGTGGGCCACCGGCCCCAGTTTTTTGGAAAGAAGATTCTGGATATCCGGCCACTCGCGACCGAGGCTACCGCGCCCGGCGGCAGGATTAACGATAAAAAAAGGATTAAACCGATTTCGCATGTTGACAAGAGGGGGAAGGATTCTTCCCGCTCACTCTTTTACTCCCTCTATCGAATCGTTCAAATAGCTGATCAAATCCTTGACTACCAACCGCTCCGAATTTTTCCGGAACTTGTGGACACACGACGGGCATTGGGTCACCAGCGTTTGCACCTTCTTTTCGACCACCTCCTCGAGCCTCCGCCTGGCAATTTCGTCGCTGGCCTCCTTCGAGGTGATGGAATAACACCCCCCCTGACCGGAGCAATGCGTGCATTCGCCATGGTCGAAAAATTCCATCGGCTGATAGCCGCTGACATGGGCAATCAGCTCCCGCGGCAATGAAACCTCGTTTAGATAGCGGGAGAGATAGCACGGGTCGTGGTACATCAACTTGGTCCGCATGCTTTTTTTAAGGCGGTAATTGATATTGTGAAGGTAGGGCTCCAGAAATTCGTTGATCGTGACCACCTTGCCGGGAAGCCCAAAGTCGTATTTTTTGTAGGTCTCGCGCAAAGTATACACGCACGCCGGTGAGCCGCTGACGATCGTCTTGTATTTTTTCAGGGCGTGGAAATTCACCTCGGCCAGATCGATGAAATCGTATTCCATCCCGCCGGAAATCAGGGGATAGCCGCAACACTGGATCGCCTCCGGATAAACCCCCACAAAATCGATCTTTAGTTTTTCAAAAAGCTCGAAGGTGTCGTGCACCACCTCGGGGCATTTGGCAATGGTGGTGCAACTGGGGTAATAAATTGTCTGCGGGTTCATGTCGAAATACTTGGAGGGAAGAATATTCTTCAATTTCTGGAGCAAATCCTTGGAAAAGGGATTGTTGTGTTTGTGAAACTTGTTCAAGAAGCCGGAAATCTCGGGCGGCGCCAGCTCGCGTGCAACCGCTTCTTTGCGCACTTCGTGAAGAACCGGCGGGATTTCGTTCCCATGCTCACATTGCGTCGTGCAGGCCTTGCAGGTAAGACATTTGTAGCTCAATGCCGCCAGCTCGGAATCGAGCGGGATCTCTCCTTTCCTTAGCTGATTGAGCGTCTGCATGAGCCCCCATGGGGAAAAACTCTCGTTTCCCTCCGTCATCGCGACCGGACAGGCCGACTGACAGAGCCGTGGGCAGTAAGTGCAGTATTCCATCAGTTTTGAAAATGTTTCTAGCATGGATTCTCCCGGAGATATTTTTTCAAGGCCTCCTCACCATCAGTTGCCGGTGATGCGGGGTTTCGCCCCGCCAGAGGAGCGTATTTTGTCCAAAAATCAAGACACGGTTCGCGGACAATCAGCGTTTGATCGAGCACTTCCACCTCCGCCGGACGGACCGGCCAGTGGAAAAGAACGTTATCCGCTTCGTTCAGCTTCATCACCGCCTCCCGTTCGGCCTCCACCATTCCTTTCAACCCGCCCAATTTGAAAGCCAAAACCACCTTCGCCTCTTCCGATAAATTAAGCGACCGCAAAAGGCCGCTCCCCTCTTTCTCCTCCATAATCCGGACAAACAGGGGACGAATAAAAGAACCAACCATCCTTCTTACGCCCTCAAGCGCCGCTTCCGGCCCCTCAAACAAGGCAAGCCCCCAGACAAGCGCCTCGGGAAGCGGAAAAACCTTGAGCGAACCCTCGCGAAACTGTCCGAGCAGGCCGCGCGAACCGATAACGACCCGCCGCAGATCGCATCCGGTTGCGGCACGCGGATAGTCCTTGATCGGGAAGGCAACCCCCTGCGGGGTGACAACAGCGCCCCCCACGCAGAGCTCTTCAATGCCGCCGTACTTCAGGAAAAAAAGATTCGCCGTCCTTTCGGCCAGGCAAGCCGACAACGGGGTTTGCATCCCCGTCACCGGCCGATACCCGGAGGTCAATCCCTCGGCATTCAACTTCTGCTCGTAATCGATAACCCGCATTTCCGGATCAACAACGGCGATCAGAGAGATTTTGTGAAGATGAAACATCAGGGGTTTAAGCAACCTTTTCTTTTTTTTCCCTCTTTAACTCGATAAGCTTCCCCGGGTTCATGATCCCGTGCGGATCGTAATAATCCTTGAATCGGCGGTAGAGCGCCGCCCCTCCTCCCCATTCACGATCCACGTATTTTTTCTTCAAGCGCCCCACGCCGTGGTGGTGGCTGATAACCCCCCCCGTCTCTTGGCAGGCGGTTATCCCCTTGTCCCAGATCAGGTCGTAGAGGGCCTCGGATTTTTTTAAACCCCCAAGCGAAGCCAGAAAGGTGAAATAAAAAGAACCCCCCTCCGGATAAGCATGCGAAAGATGGGCCATCACCAGACAGTGCGAGGACATCGCCTTGAGCATGGCAGAATAAAGGGCCTCCATCTTGTCCCAGGTGGTGGCCACCTCGATGGTATCGATGAAAGCGCCGCTGTGAAAAAGCGGCGACGCTTTGTACGAGACGGAATAGCGGTGCTCATGCCATACGCGCCCCGGTTCCTCCCCCAGATCCTCCGCGCCAAGATCACGGCATATCTCCATGATGATTTTCTGTTCTTCGCGCACCAGGCGTTCGACCCCTTCGTGCATGAGAATCAAAAGACAACCGGTCGGGAGATGTTGCAGAACGGGAGAGACAAGTTTGGGGGCGGAAAGCGCCCCCCACAGCGAGGTGGACATGAAGAGTTTTTTAAGAGGAGAGGCCAACCCCTTGACCACCTCGGTTATCCCCTTGTTTTTTTTGTATCCCATGAAAAGAAGCGTGTCGATTTCGTCGTATAAACGAACAACCGAGGGTTTCAAGCCCGTTTGCATGATCCGCCGTACCGCCTCGATGCCGGTTTTCATGTTCTTGAAACGGAGGCCGCGAAAGGCCTGACAAGGGGCCAACGGATAAATCTTCAAGACAGCCCTGGTGATAAATCCAAGCGTCCCTTCGGAACCGGTAAAAATCTGGTTTAAATCAAGGCCGTCTCCGTTTTCCACATCGCGTGTCTGGACAATTTCCCCCTGTCCCGTCACCACTTCCAGTTCACGAACCATATCCTCGATTTTTCCATAACGGGTAGAGTTCTGCCCGGCCGATCGAGCCGCCAGATACCCGCCAAGACTCGCACACAGGATGGAGGAGGGAAAGTGGCCGAGGGTATACCCCTTCCGCTGAAGCTCCTTTTCCAGCGTATACCCCATGATTCCCGCCTCGGCCGTGGCCAAAAGGTTGGCGGAATCGACCTTCAACAAACGGTACATTTTCTTCATGTCCACAATCATGCCGCCGGTTTCGGCGATGGTCCCCCCGCAAACCCCTGAGCCCCCCCCAAAGGGGATCATCGGCATTTTGGTGCGAATGGCCAGGCGGACCAACGCCTGCAACTGCCGGGTGTCTTTGGGCCAGACAATCACATCGGGGAGCGGTTCAAGTGCGGAGTGATGGATACGGATGGTGCTCTTAAAGTTGGAATCGCGGGAATAATTGAAACGGTCGAGATTTTTTACCGAATACCCGTCAGGGCCGACAATCGCTTCAAGATGGTCGAGGAAGTGTTTCTTTAGCTTCGGGGGTTCGAATTGCATAATTTTGTATGTTTTGTCCGGGGGCGAAACACCCCTTAAACCACGTAATTCGCACACACCAAACCATCGCGAATTACACAGCAAAGAGAGGGTTTTTCATCTTATCGGGGGGTGGATAAATGTCAAGAAAGGAGGATTAGACAAAAAGAGTCCCTTTGTCTTCGCGATTTTCGTAAGCCGCCAGGAGTTGGATTGTCCTGTCGGCAGATGGGACTGGCGGGATAAGAAAATTGCTTCGTCAAAAGGACTCTCTTTGTCTACTGAATAGTCTTGACAACCCCCTTTCCCTTCCACTAAATATCCCGCTCCTATTATGCCCCAAACCACCTACATGGCCAAAAAGGGGGAAATAAAACCCCGGTGGCATTTGCTCGACTTAAATGACGTTCCCCTCGGCCGGGCCGCCACACGGATTGCGGACACTTTGCGGGGGAAAAACAAGCCGCAGTTCACCCCGCATACCGATACCGGCGATTTTGTGGTGGCGGTTAATGCCTCCAAAGTGAAGCTGACGGGCAATAAAAAGGAAGACAAGGAGTATTTCCGGCATTCCGGGTATCCCGGAGGGATCAAGTCAGTTTCGGCGGGGAAGCTTTTGGTCACCCATCCCGACCGCATCATTAAAACGGCGGTGAAGGGGATGCTCCCAAAAAACATCCTGGGAAGACATTTACTGAAGAAGTTGAAGGTATATGCCAAAACGGAACATCCCCACGCGGCGCAAAAACCGGTGGAAATGAAAATTTGATATGGCAACAGCAACCAAAAGATTCTTCGGCGTCGGCAAAAGAAAATCGGCCGTGGCCCGCCTCCACTTAAGCCCCGGCACGGGGGAGATTCTGGTCAACGAACGCCCTTTCGAGCAATATTTCGGCCGCGCTACCCTCCGAATGGTTATTCTTCAACCGATGGAAGTCACCGGCAACTTGGGCAAATTCAATGTAAACGCCACTATCTTTGGAAGCGGACCCAGCGGCCAGGCACAGGCCCTGCGCCACGGAATTTCCAAGGCCCTTCTCTCGCTGAATCCCGACTACCGCAAGCCCCTCCATAAAAACGGGTTTCTCACCCGCGACTCCCGCAAGGTGGAACGGAAAAAATACGGCCACCGCAAGGCGCGGAAGAGCACACAGTACTCGAAACGATAATTTCGTCATCCCTCAGTTTCGACTTTCTCCGAAAGCTTCTTTAAGCTGTTTGAGCACACCTTAAAAAGCGCCGCCGATCAGTTAACACCCAACTGACAAAGCGGGAAGCGGCGATCTGATGCCTGCGAGTTCTTAAAGAAGCTGAAGGGGAAAGGTGAAACTGAGGAGGGATTGCATAATTTCAAACTTTTACTTTTTGGCCCTATTCTGTTAAGGACATCTTTGTTCATTTGCTGTCATTTCCGCCCCCGATGTCATTCCCGCGAAAGCGGGAATCCAGAAAAATGAGCAACTAATGGATCCCCGTTTTCACGGGGATGACAATTTGAATATGCCCAAACAAATTCCCATCGCTATTGTTGGCGCCACCGGCTACACCGGCATTGAGCTGGTCCGCCTCTGCTTAAAGCATCCGAACGCGGAGATTGTCGCCGTCACGTCGCGTCAGCATGCGGGGCAAAAGATCGCCGGGTTGTTTCCGTTTCTTGCCGGACAGTGCGACCTGACCTATGAGGATTTGGCGATCGACCAGATGGCCAAACGGGTTGAGGCGGTATTCCTCTGTCTCCCCCACCACGAATCGATGGAAATCGCCGCCGGTTTTCGAAAGAAAGGAACCACGGTTCTCGATCTTTCCGCCGATTTTCGATTAAATAACGCCGCAACGTACGAAAAATGGTACGGACCGCATACACAAAAGGGGCTCCTCAAAGAGGCGGTCTACGGCCTCCCCGAATTTCACCGGGAGGAGATCAAAAAGGCAAAGTTGGTCGCTGTCCCGGGATGTTATCCAACGAGCATTCAACTGGGGCTCGCCCCTCTCCTAAAGAAGAAATTGATCGAGACAAAGGGAATCATCTGCGACTCCAAGTCGGGAACCAGCGGCGCGGGACGGACCGCCAAGGCGGACTCCCTTTTTTGCGAGGTGCACGAAAATTTCAAGGCCTACAAGGTGGGATGCCACCGGCATACCCCCGAAATGGAACAGGAGCTGTCACTTTTGGCGGGGGAAAAGGTGACCGTCCTTTTTGCACCGCACCTTTTGCCCATCGACCGGGGGATTTTTTCCACCATTTATTGCGAACCGAAATCAAAGACATCAACCGGTGATCTGATCAAACTCTATCAGGCCTTCTACAAGAACGAACCGTTCGTCAAAGTCCTTCCCGAAGGGACCCTTCCTTCAACCAAGAATGTGCGGGGGACAAATTTCTGCCATGTCAGCCCCCTGTTTGACGAGAGGACCGGAAAGATCGTCGTCCTATCCGCCATCGACAACCTCACCAAAGGGGCCTCGGGACAGGCGGTGCAGTGTTTTAACCTGATCCACGGCTTTCCTGAAGAAACGGGACTGACAAATCCCGGTTTTGTTCCTTAACCAAATAAGAAAAGAAAAAATTTATCCATCAGTCATTGACTTTCACCGACACATCCAGTAGCGTTTAATTCCAGCCGGCAGTCAAATTCCGACAAAAAATGACAAAAAAACCTTCCGCCCCCAAAACCAAGTTTATTTTTGTAACGGGGGGGGTTGTCTCTTCTTTGGGCAAGGGGCTGGCCGCCGCCTCGATGGGCGCCCTCCTCGAAAACCGCGGCCTGAAAGTTACCCTCCAAAAACTCGACCCCTATATCAATGTTGACCCCGGCACCATGAGCCCTTTCCAGCATGGGGAGGTCTTTGTAACCGATGACGGCGCCGAGACCGACCTCGACTTGGGGCATTACGAACGGTTTGTCACCGTCAGGATGTCAAAACTCAACAACTACACCACCGGGCGCATCTACAACTCGGTCATCCAAAAAGAGCGGAAAGGGGAATACCTGGGAAGGACCGTTCAGGTAATCCCCCACATCACCGATGAAATAAAAGGGTGCATCATGAAGGGGGCTGATGGGGCTAGCCCCAATGGGGTCGATGTGCTGATTGTGGAGATCGGCGGAACGGTGGGGGATATCGAGAGCCTCCCTTTTCTTGAGGCGATCCGGCAGTTCAAGGCCGATGTGGGAAAACAAAATGTCCTCTACGTTCACCTGACTCTGGTTCCCTATATTGGCGCCGCCGACGAGCTGAAAACCAAACCAACCCAGCACAGTGTCCAGAAACTCCGCGAAATCGGCATTCAGCCCGACATCCTTTTGTGCCGCACCGACCGCCCCCTTTCAAAGGATATCAAGGCCAAAATCGCCCTTTTTTGCAACATCGACCCCGACTGCGTCATGACGGCACGCGATGTGAAATCGATCTACGAAGTGCCACTCTACCTGCATGACGAAGGGATCGACGACAAGATCGTGGAACTCCTGAATATCTGGACCCGCACACCTGATCTCAAAGACTGGAAAGAGCTTGTTTCGAAAATACAAAAAACCTCCAAACCACTTACCATCGGCGTGGTGGGAAAATATGTGAACCTCGTCGACGCCTACAAAAGTTTAAACGAGGCGCTCTATCACTCCGCCTTCAATCAGGATGCCCGGCTGACGCTCAAATTTGTCGATTCCGAAACGCTCGAATCCGATTCGGCCAATCCCGAAGAGGTTTTTGGCGATTGCGACGGCATTCTGGTTCCCGGTGGATTCGGCAACCGGGGAATCGAGGGAAAAATCAGGGCCATCCGCCATGCCCGTGAGAACAAAATCCCCTTCTTCGGCATCTGCCTCGGCATGCAATTGGCGGTGATTGAATTTGCCCGGCATGTGGCGAACCTCAAAGGGGCCAATTCGACCGAATTTGATCCGGGGACAGCGCATCCGGTGATCGATCTGATGCAGGAACAAAAAGCGGTGGTCAACAAGGGGGCCACCATGCGGCTTGGGGCCTACCCCTGTGTTTTGGAAAAGGGGTCACACGCCTTCAAAGACTACGGCGAGAAGCAGATATCCGAACGCCACCGGCATCGCTATGAATTCAACAACAACTACCGCGACCGGCTAACCGCCAAAGGGCTCTCTTTTACAGGAATTTGTCCGGAAGGGGACCTTGTGGAGATTGTAGAATTAAAGAAACATCCTTGGTTTGTCGCCTGCCAGTTTCATCCCGAGTTCAAGTCACGTCCCATGCAACCTCACCCCCTCTTTTTTCACTTTGTGGAAGCCTCCATGGCCTATTCTGCGCAAAAAAAGTGGAGGGGGTTAAAACCGGCGGAAGCCCCTCCCTTGCAAGAAACGGTCCCACATAAAAAAGCTAATTAATTTCAATAGGTTAAACTTATAAAAAAAGTACGTGACGCATAGATTTTCGGTATTGTCAAGCTTGACAATGTTTTTGGTCGGCTCTAAACTGGCACTAAAATTGCTTATTAGCGTAATTTTTATGGTACTGGCATGGCGATTGAACTAAAACAGAGCCTCAAACTCTCCCAACAGCTGGTTATTACCCCCCAGTTACAACAGGCGATCAAACTACTCCAGCTCTCCCGCCTTGAATTGGTCGAACTGGTCGAGCAGGAACTCCTTGAAAACCCCATTTTGGAAGAAACGACGCCAGCCGAAGAAGATGAGGTCCCCAAGGAGGTGGAACAGGAGCTGGAGGCCGAGGCCCCCCCCGACAAATCACATGAGGCCGAAGCCGAAGTTGGAAACAAAGACGGAGAATTAAAGGAACCGAAGGAATTCGATTGGGAGAACTATATCGGCACCTACAATGCCCCCGGCGAGGAAACCCGTTCCTTCAGCCCGGACGAGCTCCCCACCTTTGAGAATTTCATCACCAGACCGGCCAGCCTGCAGGACCACCTCGAATGGCAGTTGCGGATGGCGCAAATTTCGGAACATGAGGAAGAAATCGGTCTTGGCATTCTCAATGCCCTGGATGAAAACGGTTACCTGACCGTCTCCATCGAAGAAATCGCCGGCCAAAACGGTTATCCCGTTCCTGAAGTGGAAAAGGCCTTAAAGGTGATCCAGGAGTTCGATCCCATCGGGGTCGGCGCCCGAAACTTGACTGAATGTCTTTTGTTGCAGGCGCGTCTTTGCGGTGAAGAGAGGCCTCTGGTCGAAGCCATCATCAAAGATCATCTCCATCTCCTCGAAAAAAGGGACTATGCCACCATCGCCCGAAAACTGAAGGAACCGATCGCCGTCATTGCGGCGGCGGCGACAATGATTCAGGATATGGAGCCCAAACCGGGGCGTCCGTACGGCGGCGAAAATCCCCAGTACATCACCCCCGATGTTTACGTCTACAAAGTGGGGGACGACTACGCCGTCGTCTTGAACGAAGAGGGGCTTCCCCGGCTTCAAATCAGCCGTTTTTACCGCAACATGCTCTCATCCAACGGGGACAAAGGGGCCGGAGGGGCGGCCCAGGCCAAAGGCTACGTACAGGACAAACTCAAAAGCGCCCTTTGGCTGATTAAAAGCATCCACCAAAGGCAACGCACCCTTTACCGGGTGGCCAAATGCATTGTAAAATTCCAGAAGGACTTTCTCGATCGGGGAATAAACCATTTGAAGCCGATGATCCTCAAGGATATTGCCGATGAAATCGGCATGCACGAATCGACGGTCAGCAGAGCGACCAACAACAAATTCGTCCATACCCCTCAGGGGATTTTCGAGCTGAAATTCTTTTTCAACAGCCGTGTGGCCTCGTCAAACGGCGAGGACCTCGCCTCCGAAACGGTAAAGGAAAAAATCCGCCGGATTGTGGAAGGGGAAAATGCGCGGCATCCGTTGTCGGACAAGGAAATTGCCGATACTCTCGCCACTGCCCATATTCATGTGGCCAGGCGCACGGTGGCCAAGTACCGCGAGGTATTGGGCATTCTGCCGTCGTCACGGCGGAGGCAACTTTGTTAGTTGCGACAACCCCTCTTTACAGCGGGAGCAGTCCCGCTTTTGGGATGGGGCTGATTTTTAAACTCCGCCTGCCGATTTGTTCGTTCTTTAAAAAATCAACCCTGTATCAAACTGAAAAGGAGGGTTCCCACCGAGCGCCGACCAAATAGGGAGGATAAAGCGAGGTGGGAGCGGAGATGAAAGGGAAAGTGAAGTAACTTCAATCAACTGTAATTAATAAAGGAGGTTTATTATGAATGTTACCGTGACTTTTCGCCATCTTGAAGCAACCGAGGCAATCAAAAACCATGTTGAAGACAAACTGGAAAAATTCAAAAAATACCTTATTCGTCCCATTGAAGCCCACGTGATTCTTTCCGTCGAGAAGTTCCGCCATCAATGCGAAATCACCCTTGCGGCGCGCGATTTTCGGGCAATGGCCATTGAAGTTTCGGACGATCTGTATACCTCGATTGACAAGGCCGTGCACAAGCTCGAACGACAGGTAAAGAAACACAAGGAAATCGTCAAAGAGCACAAGCACCATCTGTCGGTTCATGCCGCTTCGGCGCTTGCCGAGGAAGAATACGTCCAGAGAAGCTCGGAATAAAGGTATGACTGTAACCCAAGACAAAAAGCCGTTGCTTTTTGTTTGGAGCTGGCCTAAGGTGCCCATCTTAGCAGATGAAATTAAAAGAGATTCTCAAACGAAACGCCGTTTCTGGAGCCTTGAGCGCCACCGAAAAAAAAGGGGTTTTGGAAGAACTTTCCATGCTGGTGTCGGAGACTTATCCCGACCTTTCCGCCAACACGGTGTTGCAGGTCCTTTTGGAGCGTGAAAAGTTGGGCTCCACCGGAGTGGGAAACGGCGTCGCCATCCCCCATGGCAAGGTGGACGGGCTTCCCGGCATTGTCGCCGCCTTTGGCCGGAGTCAAAAGGGCATCGAATTCCAGTCACACGACCACAAGCCGGCGAAACTCTTCTTCGTTCTCTTGGCCCCGGAAAATGCCGTGGGTAACCACCTGCAGGCCTTGGCCCGCCTTTCACGTCTGCTCAAGGGGGAATCAGTGAGAAACCGTCTGATTGAGGTGAAAAACGACGGCCTGTACGATCTTCTTATTTCGGAAGACGAAAAACTTTAACCCTATGCTTAGTATAGAAGTCAGTGAGTTGCTCAAGGACAAGGAAGCGCACCTTGATCTGACGCTCGTTGCCGGCAAGAAGGGGCTCCACAAAAAAATCAATATTCCCCGCATTCAGAAACCGGGTCTTGCTTTGATCGGCGATACCTCCAAATTGCACCCCGGCCGGGTTCAGGTTTTGGGCAAATCCGAAATCACCTATCTTAAATCGCTGGGAGAGGCCAAAACAAAAGAAATCATCGGGAAAATCTGCAAGGTGGAAGTAGCCTGTTTTATTGTCACGCGCGACAACGAGGCCCCCAAGGCCATTATCAGCGAGACCAACAAACACCAGATCCCCCTCTTTAAAACCCCTCTTCTCACCTCAACGCTGATCAACCGCGTCACCCGCTTTCTGGAAGACCGCCTGACCGCCAGCAGTCAGGTGCACGGGGTCCTCATGGATGTCTATGGCGTGGGGATCCTTATTATCGGCAAAAGCGGGATTGGAAAAAGTGAGTGCGCGCTCGACTTGGTCCTCCGCGGGCACCGGCTGGTCGCCGACGACGTGGTGGAAATCAAAAAGAAACCACCGGCCACCCTTTACGGCATGGGATCAGAACTCATCGAACACCACATGGAAATCCGGGGCCTGGGGATAATCAATATAAAAGATCTCTTCGGAGTGGCCGCCATCCGCGACCGGAAACTGGTCGATATCGTGGTGGAACTGGTTGAATGGAACCCCGAATACGAATACGACCGGCTGGGGATTGACGAACACAAGTACACCATTCTGGAAGTCCCGCTCCCTTATCTGAAAATACCGGTTTCTCCGGGACGCAACGTGACCACCATAATCGAAGTGGCCGCCCGCAACAACCTTCTCAAACAGCGGGGGAAGTACTCATCGAAGGAGTTCGATGAAAAACTCAAAGGGGTGCTTTTAAAAACCCCTCTCCCGGAAATAGATATCACGGAATAAATCTTGCAAGCGAAAAAATTTGATATTGCCCTGACAAGCTTTGGATACAAATATGGGATTCCCCGGCACGCCGATATGGTGCTTGACGTTCGATTTTTGGCAAATCCATACTATGTGGAGCGGCTCCGAGACAAGACAGGGCGGTCGTCCGCCGTTCAAAAATACGTCTTAAAACAGAAAGCCTGCCTTCGTTTCATTCGTCAAATTTCGACCTTGCTCGAATTGATGCTGAAGGAGTATGCAAAGAAGGGAAAACATCGTTTGACGGTGGCCTTTGGTTGCACCGGGGGAAAACACCGGTCGGTCGTGATTGTCGAGGCGTTGAAGAAGCGCCTTCAACATCCAAAGATCAACATCACGGTCACACACCGTGACGAAAAACTTTAGGGAGACACGGCCATGAATGCAACGCCTTCGAGACCCGAACCCCACGAGAAACGCCTCGTCCGCCTGATGTTTGTCGCGGCGATTGCCGGCACCCTTGCCTCGCTGATCCTGCCGTTTGTGATGTAGAGGGGTAAGGCTCGTAAGGCGGAAATAGCCCAGTCCCAATAGTGTACATTTAAAAATTGACAAATGTACATTTATGGGCTACCCTTCAATTAAGTTATGCAGGCCAAAATGAATATAACCGAGGCGCGCCGGCAGTTTCTTTCCCTCCCTAAAAAACTGGCGCCTGGCGAATCAGTCGACATTGTTCGTCATCGGAGAACGATCCTTAAAATCGTCCGTCCGGCGGAAGGGTCGCAAAACGAGACCCTGGCCATCCTTGACGAGGCAACAGCCATGCTCTCCGAGCCGAAAATCAGACCTCCGCGATCTCTTGCTACCAATTACAAAAAATACCTCTATGGCAAAAAAAACTAAGGAAGCCCCTTCCCGGCTTTTTTGGGATGCCAGTTATCTGATTGCCTATTTTGCGCCGCAGGACCGGGATCACAAGCGGGCCTTGAAAATCCGTGAATACCTTGTCCACAATAAAATAAAATTCTGCACCTCGTGGCCGAATATTTCCGAGGCCGCCACGCTCCTTCTTTACCATTACGGCTATTCCGGCACATCGGCCCTTTTTCATGCCTTAAAAACGTTCGAAATCATTCTCCCCCTTGAGGAGGAGTACGACCGCGCGACAATCCTGTTTTCCGAACTGAACAAAGACCAGAAACTCTCGTTTAATGACGTGCTCACCTATCTGTTGATCAGGGAGCGTTTGAAAAATATGCCTCTTCTCACCTTTGACAGGGATTTCTCGAAAGTGGGCTTGACGGTTTTTGTCCCATAAGGGCCCATCAACGCGAAGACCCACAATCACAAAATCACCAGCTCCGCGTATTTGGCGAGTATTTTTTTGATGAGGCCGTTTTGGAAGGCAATGGTGAGTTTTTGCTCGTCGCTGGCGCCGATACTGGCGCGAACCACCCCGACGCCGAACACCGGGTGGCGGACACGAACACCGCGGCGGTAGTGGGAACGAATTTCCGAGGGGGGGCGCTGATCGAAATCGTAATCGACGGAGCTTTCCGCCCCTTCTTCGTCATCTGTGCTGAGCAAAGTCGAAGTATCCGGCGAAAAACCGGCGTCCATTTTTTTCTGCGAAATTTTTTCCAGCAGATCATCGGGAATTTCGTCCAGAAAACGGGAGGGGAGACAGCATTGGCTCGTCCCGAACAACCGCCGGTAATTCACAAAACTCAAAAACAATTTTTCCCGCGCCCGGGTCATCCCCACATAGCAGAGACGCCGCTCCTCCTCGACATCGTCAATGGAATCGAGCGACCGGCTGTGGGGGAAAAGCCCCTCCTCCATCCCCACCATGAACACCACCGGAAACTCAAGCCCCTTGGCGAGATGAAACGTCATGAGGGGAAGCCGATCGGCCTCCGGCGCTAAATCGTCGGCATCGGAGACCAGCGCCGCCTGATCGAGAAAGCCTTCAAGAGTGGGCGACTCCTCCCGTTGACAATATTCTTCGACGACATTGACCAGTTCTTCGAGGTTTTCCATTCTCCCCTCGGCCTCGATGGTTTTCTGGTCCTCAAGCCACTTCCAGTAGCCCGTTTGCCCGAAAAGATGCGTCATGAAATCGACCAGAGGCATCTGCTTTCGTTTTTCCATGAGGTCTTTTACAAGATCTGCAAACTGTTTTAACCTGTCCTGTGTGCCGTGATTGAATTGACCAGTGACCAGTGACCAGTGACCAGTGACTATCTCCCACAAAGATATATTTTTTTCAGCGGCCAACGCCTCCAACCGCTCCACCGTGGTCTTCCCGATCCCGCGCGCCGGAACGTTGATGATCCGCTTCAGGCTGACCGAGTCGGCCGGATTCACAAGCAGTTTGATATAAGCGATCATGTCCCTGATTTCCTGACGTTCGTAAAACTTGGTGCCGCCGATGATGACGTAGGGAATGTTGCTGATGCGCAGGGCGTCCTCAAACGGACGCGACTGGGCATTGGTGCGGTAGAAAATGGTCATGTCGGCCAGTTTATAACGGCGTTTGAGTTTCTTGATTTCATCCACCACAAAGGACGCCTCGTCGGTTTCGGTCAGGCCGCAAAACAGGGTCAGCTTTTCCCCCTCTTTATTTTCGGTCCAGAGCGTTTTTCCAAGCCTTCCGGAGTTTTTTGCCACGACCGCAGAGGCCGCCCCGAGGATTCTCCGGGTGGAACGGTAATTCTGTTCCAACCGGACAACACGGGCCTCCGGATAGTCTTTCTGGAAATCAAGGATATTTCTGATTTCGGCGCCGCGAAATTTGTAGATCGACTGGTCGTCATCCCCCACCACACACAGATTCTTCCGCTCGCCGGTCAACAGGCGAATCAGTTCGTACTGACAACGATTGGTATCCTGATATTCGTCCACCATCACATGGGAAAACTGGTTTTGATACTTCTGCAGAACTTCCGGATTTTGACGGAAGAGAAGAACAACATTTAAAATCAGATCGCCGAAATCCATCGCCTGATTGGTTTTGAGTTTTTTCTGGTAATGGGCATAAACGGCCGCCACCTGAGACTCAAACGGGTTGAACTCGGCAGGCCTGATTTTGTCCACAGAAACGGCGTTGTGTTTCGCCTGGTTGATCCGATGGGCCACCGCTTTCGGGTTAAGACGCTGGGGGTTGATATTCAGTTCTTCCAGACAGCGGGTGATCAACTGGAGCTGATCGCGATCGTCGTAAATCGTAAAGTCGGACGCATACCCAAGGGCTTCCGCATGACGGCGCAAAATTCTCAATGAAGCGGAATGAAACGTGGAAACCCACATGTCTTTGGCCGTATTGCCGAGAAGTTGCTCCACGCGCCCTTTCATTTCACCAGCCGCCTTGTTGGTGAAGGTGACGGCGAACAAATTCCACGGCCTGGTTTTGTTTTCGTGCAAAAGCCAGGCCATGCGGGAGGTGAGGACGCGCGTCTTTCCGGAACCGGCCCCGGCGAGGATAAGGAGTGGGCCTTCCGTGTGTTCAACCGCTTCGCGCTGTTTGGGGTTTAATTGGGAGAACATGGATGGTCTTTCGTTTTATCAGAAAGGATTTTGTTGTCCAGCCGGAACCTACGGGTGTGTTGGGGTACTATTGTATAGACAAATGTAGTTTGATATCATATCTATTACAGGGTGAGGCAGATACGATGGAACCTGGCTAAGAGCGAGGAGCTGAAGAAGACTCGCGGAGTTTCATTTGAGGAAATGATCCATAATGAACTTGTCGCTGTCAAAAAGCATCCTCAAAGAAAACACCAAAATATTATGCTCTTTAAGCGCCGAGGTTATATTTGGGTTGTTCCCTATGTTGAATCGAAGGGTGAAATATTTTTAAAAACCATGTTCCCGAGCCGAAAATACACAAGGCTTTATGACAGAGAAAGGTCGCCATGAAAAAATCTTCTAAATACGAGAAAGAGATAGAGAGTGCACTCATCAAGGGTGAGTTCACGGATATTGGAAAAGCTGAATTTGAAGAAATTGCCGAATCCTTGGCGGCAAGGAAAAAAGATGCGGTTCTTAATATCCGGGTTAATAGTGAGGACCTCAAAAATATAAAACGTAAGGCAAAAAAATATGGAGTCCGATATCAGACACTCGTCTCTGAATGGATCCACCGTGTGGCCAGCTAGAATGTAAAGGGGCTACTCCACCGTCACGCTTTTGGCCAAATTCCTTGGCTGATCCACATCGGTTCCCTTGAGGTCGGCAACGTAATACGCCAATAACTGCAGGGGAAGGCTCGCCAAAATCGGTGTGAGGTACCATTCCGATTTGGGAATATAAAAAACCGAATCGCATTTTTCTTCGAACCGGGGATCCCCATCGGTGGCAACGGCGATGATCTTTGCCTCCCGCGCCTGCACCTCCTCGATGTTCGAGATCATTTTTTCGCAGACCCGGTCTTTAAGGGCCAGCGCCACAACGGGCGTCCCCGGTTCAATCAGCGCGATGGGGCCGTGCTTCATCTCGCCTGCGGAATAGCCCTCTGCATGAATATAAGAAATCTCCTTGAGTTTGAGCGCCCCTTCGAGGGCGATGGGATGATGAACGCCACGGGCAATAAAATAAAAATCACGATGCTGATAAAATTTCCGGGCGATCGCCATGATCTGACCGCTTTTTTCCAGTACGTCTTCCATCAAGTGAGGAAGCCGGGCCAGCTGATTGACCGCTTTTTTGATGTAGGAAGGTTTCAGCCATCCGTTTTTCTTTCCCAGGTAAAGCGACAACATTAGAAGAAGGGTTAACTGGGTGGTAAAAGCCTTTGTGGAGGCTACGCCGATTTCGGGCCCCGCATTGGTGTAAAGGGTGGCATGACTGGAACGCGGAATGCTCGAATCGATGGCATTGCAGATCGAGATAACCTTTGCCCCTTTTTTGCGCGCCTCCTGGACACAGGCAAGCGTGTCAGCCGTTTCACCTGACTGTGAGATGACCAGAAGAAGCGTTTTTCGGTCGACAAACGGCTCGCGATAGCGGAATTCGCTGGCGGTATCGACGCTCACCGGAATTTTGGCGATCGCCTCGATAAAATATTTTCCCGCCATCGCCGCATGCCAGCTTGTCCCGCAGGCGACAAGGTAAAAACGGTTAAAGAAAGGAAATTTGCCCTTTCCAAAAACCGGATCGATAACACTTAGGTCGATTTTCTCACTCCCCTTAAGAATACGGCCGATCAGCGTATCCCCCACGGCGCGCGGCTGTTCGAAAATTTCCTTGAGCATGAAGTGTTTGTATCCCCCTTTTTCGGCCATTTCGGCGCTCCACTGGACTTCTTTGGCTGATTTTTTTACTTCCTTTCCATTTTTCCCCAAGACGGTAATACCCTGACCGGTCAAAACGGCCATTTCATCGTCTTCGAGAAAAATCACCTTTTTGGTGTAGGGGAGAACAGCGGGGATATCGGAGGCCAAAAAATTTTCGTTTGTGCCAAGACCGATAATCAGGGGGGAACCTTTTTTGGCCGCATAGAGCTTGTCGGGCTCGTCGGTATCCAGCACCGCCAGAGCATAGGTCCCTTCCAGCTCTTTTAAGGCCTTCTGAAACGCCTCCAAAAACGATCCCCCCTTTTTCAGATACCGATTGATGAGATGACAGGCTATTTCCGTATCGGTCTGCGATTTGAGGCGGACTCCATGGGGTTGAAGCTCTTCTTTGAGCGCATGATAGTTTTCGATGATGCCGTTATGCACCAGCACAACCCGTCCCGCCTGATGGGGATGGGCATTGGTTTCGGAAGGCTTTCCATGGGTGGCCCATCGGGTGTGTCCTATGCCAACCCGTCCTTTCGGCCCCTTTTTTCCGATCTTGGAAATAAGACGTGAAAGTTTTCCTTCCGCCCGTTGAATGGCCACCTGATGGTCGGTTAACACGGCAATCCCGGCCGAATCGTAGCCACGGTATTCAAGGCGTTTTAGCCCTTCAAGAAGAACCGGGGTCACCTCACGATAACCGATGTAGCCGACGATCCCGCACATAGATGTTTTAATATTGAATAGAGCTAAAAAAGGAAAGTGAAATTCAGGGGAAGATTCGAATAGAGGGCTGGTTTCGGCAAATTTTGCTTAACCCGCCATACCTCATCCACCGGATCGGGGATTGAAGGGGAATATTCGGTCATTGTTCCGGGAAATAATTCCCTCAGCGACATTTCCACCGACCGTTTTTGCGAGTCGTTAAGAAGTTTTTCAAATGCCGCCTGATAGACATGCTCCATCTTAACCCCCTTCGACTCCAAAAGCGCCGTCACCATCTCCTCCCTTTCACCCACCCGGCCGTAAAAATCGGGGTGTGCTTCAATAACATCGCCATTCATCTTGAAGACCTCATACTGAATTTCCACCGGGACCGGCAGATCAAGTTTGATGGTGTAACTCTGCCACCGCTTCTTCCCATATTCCTCCAGAAGGACCGGATCAGTTTTATCGGTGAGATGCGTTTGTAGCCACCAGGCCAAATTCCGGGCATCGGCGTTTTTCATCCGCATACAACCATGAGAGGCGGGGTGGCCGATGGACCATTCCTTATTGGTTCCGTGGAGAAATATCGCCTCCCCCATATCCATCTTCACCACGCCAAGGGGATTTTGCGGTCCCGGCGGTGTCGGTTCGGCCCCTTTGGCCCACGGGCTGGGGGGAGGAAACCACCAGGGATTCCAGACGATCGTGCTTAAAAAACGGGGGCCAACCGGGGTTTTGTAGATGGGAGAACCGACGGCAATGGGAAGGCGGTAGACGAGCCGGCCGGAATCGTAGAGAGAAACCTCCATCGCAGGAATATTGACGACAAGGCTGGGGGTCGATTTTATATCGGGGGCCTCGGCCCTAAAGGACCGCGCTCCAAGGTCGCTGGCCCTAACCGGCGAGATAAGCAACACCGAAATAATAAAAAACGAAATGATTCTAGGCCCTTGCATACACAAAGAGCCACCCCAACACCCTTACTCTATCACAACGGCGGGATTTATCCCGTAAAAAACTCGGCCCCTCCTTGAAATGGCCCCCTTGTGGGGTGGGGCCGAAAATTAGATTGTTTTTTTCGGGATCGAAACTCGGGGGCTTGCCCCCGAGAATTTCATAAAATCAGGATTATTTTTTCTTATTTCTCCGGCTTGCCCAGTTTTTAATTTCCACCTGCGGGGCGCGGGTGAGGGCCAAGCTTTTTGGTTTGACGTTTTTGGTGATGGTGGAACCGGCCCCAATGACAGCCCCTTTTCCAATGCAAACGGGGGCGACAAATTGCGTGTCACTCCCGACAAAAACGCCGTCTTCGAGAACGGTCTGAAACTTGTTGAAGCCATCGTAGTTGCAGGTGATGGTACCGGCGCCGACGTTCACTGCTTTTCCAATACGGGCATCGCCGATATAGCTTAAATGATTGACCTTGGAGCCCTCGCCAATCCGGGATTTTTTGACTTCCACAAAGTTTCCAACCTTGGCCTTGGGACCGATATGGGCGCCGGAACGAAGATGGGCAAAGGGACCAATCTTTGCGTTTGATTCGACGATCCCCCCCTCGATGTAAGAACTGGCCTTTATGGTCACGTCGTTGCCAATCACCGAATCTCGGATGATGACACCCGGTTCGATGCGACAGTTTTTCCCGATCGCCGTTTTCCCCGTCAAGGAAACGGGGGCATCAATGGATGTTCCCGTCCCCACGGAAACCCCGGCATCGACAATGACATTTTCAAAACTCGAAAAACGAACCCCCCTACCCATCAACGCCCCGATCCGCTCCTTGTTCACCAGTTCGTTGACCCCGGTTAAATCCTTCTGAGTGTTCACCCCCAACCCCTCCGACGGATCATCCGTTAAAACCGTCGTCATCGGTTTCTGTTCATGAAAGGCCAAACTGACAAGATCGGTGAGGTAATATTCCTTTTTGACATTTTTGTTTTCGATCTGTGCCAGTTTTTCTCTCAGGAAAGCGCTGTTGACCAGATAGACCCCCGTATTGATCTCGGATATCTTCCGCTGATTATCATCGGCGTCTTTTTCTTCCACAATCCCGCACACCTCCCCCCGCGAGGTCCTCAAAATGCGCCCGTAACCGAAGGGGTTTTGCAGGACGGAGGTGACAAAAGTGAGTACCGCTCTTTTTTCACGATGCGCCCAGATGAGATTTTCCAGCGTGGATCTTTTAAGAAGCGGCATGTCGCCGCAGAGGATGAGAAGATCACCATCGAATTTAGCGAGAGCCTTCAACCCCATCTGGACGGCGTGAGCGGTCCCCAGAGGGGGATGCTGGATCGCAAATCTAATCCCTTTGGCCCCCATACCAATAACCGCCTTGCGAACGGCCTCATTTTTTTTGCCAATAACCAGAATTACCGACTTAAGGTGCAATTGGCGGCAGAGATTAAGGGGGTAGGCAATCAGGGGATACCCCGCCACCGGATGCAGGACCTTGGGGATATCCGACTTCATGCGGGTTCCCTCTCCCGCGGCAAGGATGATGACGGCGATCTGGGGCATTGTTCGGGGAAAATAACTTGAGGAGGGGGGGAAAGTCAATTGAAGGGTCGGGACATTGAGCTCCGCTATTTCAGGGATATCGACGGCCGGGAGGTCGATTTGATCGTCATGCAGGGGGGAAACCGGTTCGCGCCGTCGAATGCAAATGGGACGATGTCGAGATCGGCAAAGCCGCGGGCGGTGGCGACGAATTTTTTGAGGGAGAAAAAAGAATACCCTCAAAAGGCGCTTAGCTCGCTTGTATTTACGTCGACCTTAACCCTGAAGACGTTGCCTGAACATTCCGTCCCTTCGACAACCACCTCGTGGGCATTCAGGTAAGTGACGGCTACCGATGAATTGGGCTCCTTGTCGACAAACGAGATGGTCAGCCCCGTGGGGGACTTAAGGAAGTGTTCGCTCACCGTCCAGTTTTTACTCTTCAGCAGGGCCTCCGCCTTTGTCTCAATGGTGGTGGTCAGGGTGGGGCACGCGGCCAAGTCGGTCCGCTTTTTCAAGCCATGCTTCACGGCAAATGACTCGACGGTGGTTGCCACGGGGGTGGGGGCATTACAGGACATCGCCTTGATCTCACCCAAAAGTCGCGCCTCCCCATCAACCACATGGTAGGCGTCCATAAAGGCGTCGGCGCATTTCAGGGCGGGGTTGGTGGCAGGTTTTTCGAAGCGCAGTGGCCCCAGCGTGATGTCATAGGCCCGCGCCTCATTGTAGAAACTCCCGCTTTTGACTTCCGTCATAACACACTCCTCATGACCCGACCCCGCAATGATAGCAGTTCATCTCCTCCCCTGCCATGCCGATCTTTTCCAAGACCAGTTCCGGGCGC
>JACQOY010000165.1 GCA_016207765.1 Deltaproteobacteria bacterium
ACCATCCTTAAGGTAAAAACCTTGAACAAAGAGGTGGTCCGCGAAGAAAAGAGGTTGCAACAGGCAAAAGTGGTTACACAGACAACCGACACCGGTATTTGCACGGCCTACGAAACTTTTTTTGAGGTATCCGATGTCGGGTGGAGTTTCGATTCGATCGTCAAAGAATACGAGGTCTCCTGCCGTTCGCACCGTGCCAAAGGGACTCCGAAAAATCCGGCAATATCGGAAAAGACAATACCGCAGTAAACAGCAAATATAGCAAACAAATGGAGTCCGTTTGTTTGCGAAGTCCCGAATTTGCATTGACTTTACCGAATGGTTGGGCAAAGTAGGAGGCATCAAGCGAACCATCCCCGCTTGGCGGGGTGGTGAGCGGGGTTCTCGAAGTTGCCCCTCTTTGGGGTGGGGCCATCGAAGGCCCGACAAAAATTAAAATTAACACGAGTAGTATCCTTAAAGGGCCTTCGGGGCCCCAAATCTAATGTTCAAACTCGGACCTTGGGAAATTGTTTTGATCGTTGTGGTCGTTCTGATCATCTTCGGCCCCAAAAGACTGCCGGAATTGGGGAAGGGGATCGGGCAGTTTTTCAAGAATTTCAAAAAAAGTGTCAGTGGTGAACCCGATGACAAGGACGAGAAGAAAAAAGACGAGTGATATCAGATTTTCTTCTGGAGTAGAGTTTGCGCATTCTGGTAGCCGATCTTTTCACACCTCGCTACAACTCCCCCATTGCGTATCCGCCGAGTCATAAAGGCTTAAAATGCGGCCTTTCATCGATGACACTTTTGGTTTTGTCGATGGTCGTTGCGACATCGGTGGTCGAGGCGGCGCATGGGGAGCCTTAGAAACGAATCACCTGAATAATCCCCCGCTCTCCAAGCCGGTGAAAATAGCCATCGAGGCTCAAGAGGGGATAACGATGCAAATGGCTTAGGTAGGCCATGGTGAGGTCGGTATATTTGCCAAGGAGTCCCTTTTTGGCCAGATTCCAGCCAAAGAGGTTAAAATCCTCCAGAGACTGAATTTCTATCCGCAACAGCGGCAGTGCCGAAAAGAGATTTTTGAGTTCCTGATAATCCTTTTTGCTCCCGGCCCCCACAAGAAGTTCGTGAACAATTATATCGGTCACCACGGCCTGATCGTTCTTAAGCCCTGCGGCCAAACCCTCCGAAACGGCATCGGGGAGGCGTCCTTTGAAGAAATCGATCCAGATGCTCGAATCGACAATGAATTTATCCACGGTATTTTTTCAGGGAAGACGGCGTCCACTTGAGGCAAATTTTACCGCGAAGCGATATCAAGCGCTCGATTTTTTTTCGGCGGATATACTCGTCAAGCGCCACGATAATCGCCTGTTTTTTCGTCGGCACCTGCGCCAGTTTCTTGACCTTGGTCAGCTTCTCCTCGGGAAGGTCGTAATTAGCCTGGGCCATGACACCTCCTAATTAATGTACAAAAATAATCTATTTTTTGTACAAAGTCAACCGGCTTGTCACGGTTTGTTACGGTTTTTTAAGGGATGTTTTGAGTCGTGGATCTTTCCGGGCACCTTGGCCGAGTTTTTTACGGGATAAAAAGATGCGCCGTTTTCGACCGGTCTCCCGGCCGAAAACGGGCGCCTTAATCCACACCCAACGAATCAATTGCAGGGTCTCGGTTGAGGGTTCAGCGAAATCCCGTCAAAGGTGGCGCTTTCCACTTCGCCATCCTCGAAAACCACCTCACCTGTTCCAACTTCCGCACCGACAGTGCCGTCATCGCCCAGCTCGTAACCAACAACGCTCAATGTCCCAGACACAGGGCCGCAGGTGGTGCCGTCGTCAAATTCAAGCCCTTCCTCGCCAACAGAGAAAATCATCCGGATATTTTCCCCTTCGTTGTCGACAATGAGATTTCCCTCGGCGATTGTCCGGCCTGAGACCCTTCCGGTATCCTCGTCAATCGTGATTTCGTGGACGGGGAGGGAAGGTTCCACCGTAATATCGACTCCGTCGGCATCTTGGGCCGGGAAAGATTCCGCCGTGGTGAATACCGTCACCTCGCGGGTCGTCTCACCACCGATGGTCTGCACCCGATTGATCGACTTTTCGATGGTCGCTTCGACCGACTCGGCCGATCCATCTTCATCTTCATCAACAGGATTGGAGAATGTCTCCATGTGAGAACCGGTGACTGTCAGCACGACTTCTTCCTCTTCCCCTTCATCATTGGTCCAGGTCCAGGTATGAACCATCCCCGAATCGTCAATAACGTGCTCGTGAACAGCGTCCTGGTGAACGTCATCCTCGTCGTCCCGCCCCATGACCATTTTGGCGAAATCGATCGTGTCGCTCGCCTCGCATAGTCCATCACCGCCGTTTTCGATGGTTGAGGTAAAGCCGCCGTTTAAAACCGCATCGCGGGGGCTGTAGGTTAGCTCGCAATCGGTAAATGTCACCGACCGTTCCACACTGCCGTCGCTGTTGTCGCAGGAAAAGGTCTCATCCGCTTGAGAGGCAATGTCACAGCGGAACCGGTTCCTGATCGACAGGGTGGAGGCCGAAAGCGTCGAAGAGTCGGTGGTCAAAGCGGAATAGGAAGCGCCGCTTGCCGACTCGCTTGAATTTGTTACACTGTTGAGAGAATCGATGGCGGCCGACACCATGGTCTCTTCGTCGCTTTCGGCGGACAAGGAAGACGAAGAATCGGAGTCATCCGCCTCGCTAAACAGGGCGCCGCAACCTGAAACAGCCCCTATCAGGCCGATAAAAAGCAAAAATTGTTTGATGTTTTTCATGGTTCCTCCATTTATTGTTTATGTATCTCGGTGAACTTCTCATTGCCCTCTTAGACGGCACCGGGGGATCACCGGTTCATTGCTGAACAAAAAAAAGGGGGGAATTTGACTAACATATTGATATTTAATAAATATTATTGAACTTCAAAAATCTTTTTCTTGAACATTTCGCGGCCTCGTGTCGTCTAAGGGGTTAAGGAAGGGGAGAAACGAGTATATGGATAAAACATCACCTATCATCATTGTTATTTTAACGGTGCTTCTTGGCGTCATGATTTTTCTTTATTTCACCAAAGAAACGGCGCCGCCGGATCCTTTTCCGGGGCAGGCACAGGAGAACCGTTTTGGGCCGGGAAATGAAGAAGGGGGGCCCAAAGGAAGAGCGCCCCAAGAACGGGGAAAACAGATTCTCAAAGAACTGAACCTCACGGCGGAACAGGAGTCGAAAATCAACGAACTTCGCCAAAGAGACGAAGAAACCATGAGGGCAAACAAAGAGGCGATTCAAAACGCCAGGAGAAAGATGGAATCGGCAATGAACGACCCGGCAACCAGCGAAGAGGAACTGAGGACCCTCTCCAACGAACTTGAAAAGGCCCGTTCGGAGATGAAGGCCTCCCGTTTGGACCACATGATGGCTATTCGCGACCTTCTGACGCCCGAACAGAGAAAAAAATTTACCGAACTTCAGGGACCGCTGAGGGGTCATGTGACCCAATGACTGAAAACGAGATTAATCAGATGATCCTCCGGCATTCGGCCGGCGCGATCGGCGGTTTTGCGGAACTCTATGGCCAATACAACGGGCTTGTCCGTTCGGTCCTTTATAAATTGTGCGCATCCGGCGACTTGGACGATCTGGTTCAGGAGGCCTTTGTCCGGATTTGGAAGGGGCTCCCCGGTTTTCAGGGAGGGGCGCAGTTAAAAAGCTGGATTTATCGGGTAACGTATAATTTGGCGATTGACCACTTCCGGAAGAAAAAACGGGGGCCGACCGAGGTGGAGCTTGACGAGCAGGGTGCCCCGTCGACAAACGGGGAATCGTCTTCGGTGGATAAAGAAATGGTTCACCAGGGATTGAAAGAATTGAATGACGAACATCGGTCTGTTCTGGTTTTTCATTGCATGGAAGGGCTCACAGTAGCCGAGGTGGCCGACGTTTTGAAAATCCCCGAAGGGACGGTGAAATCACGGCTCCATCATGCCAAAAACAAGATGGCCGTAATTTTGAAAGGGAGAAATTATGACATTTAATGAACTCGACAAAGAGAGCGACGAAAAATTGACCCGTTTTTTGAAGACACATCAGCCGGAACCGCCGGCGCCCCCCACCGATGAGTACCGGATGATTTTAAGACGCATCCAACAGTTGGGGGAACGGCAAACCTTAACCGAGCGGATTTGGCGTCTCTTTTGGGGGCCTTTTCAGTGGCTTGTACCTGTGGCCGCCACCGCTGTTGTGGTTTTTATCCTGGTAACCGATGTCTTCCCCTCAAAAACAACTATCGGCTCGGAAGGGGAGTTGGGGCTTTATCTTGAAAACACGCTCCGGATGACGGACGAATCGGAGGAGGAAGAGGCTTTTCTCCCCGCGGATGAAAAGTGGAATTTGTTTGATTTGAATGGGTAAAAATTACTTCCCGATGCAAAACCGGGAAAAAACTTCATCCAGAACCGTCTCACTGGTAATTTCTCCGGTAATACCGGAAAGGTCATCAGCTATTATACGAAGTTCTTCGACGAGACACTCCTCCTTCATCAAGCCTTTTCCGATACCAAGAGTAAGTTCCTCTAATTTCAAATGAATTTTTCCGAGCCCTTTGTAGTGACGTACATTATTCAGTACATAATTGTGGTCTTTTATCAGCTTATTTTTGAGAGAAACGTCGTATATTTTTTCCATCAGGGCTTCAATACCGGTTCGATTTTTTGCCGAAAGTCGGATAATGGGCAAAGTTCCGACTATCTGGCTGGTTGGATCCCAGGAAGGGGGGAGGTCGGACTTACTATATATAATGATACAACGCCTTAAGTTGATTTGTTCGAGTAATTGTTGATCTTCCGGAGATAGTTCTCGGCTCGAATCGAGCAAAAGAAGGACCAAATCGGCTTTTTTGAGGATTTCGTTCGACCGCCGGATCCCTTCCTCTTCAACCGAATTTTCCGCCTCCCGGATTCCGGCAGTGTCGTGGAAGATCGCCCGAATTCCATGAATCATTCGCTCCCCTTCCAAAATATCCCGCGTCGTCCCCGGTTGTTCGTGAACAATCGCCTTTTCTTCGTTCAAAAGGGCGTTCAAAAGACTCGACTTCCCCACATTCGGCTTCCCGACCAAAACCACCCGAAGCCCTTCCTTGTAGAGCCGCCCCGTCTGGAACGAATCGAGGAGACGGCCGATTTCCTCTTTCATCTCACCCAAGAGCCGGAGTCCGTCTTCCTGCTTAAAAGTCTGCACGTCTTCCTCGACAAAATCGAACCCCGCCTCAATTTGCGCCATGATTTCGATAATTCTTCCCCGAAGACGCCGGACAATCTCCGAAAGAGTCCCGTTTAATTGCGATAAGGCGTTTTTTGCCCCCCATTCACTTTGCGCCGCAATCAAATCGGCCACCGCCTCCGCCTGCGAGAGATCTATTTTCCCATTTAAAAAGGCCCGCTTTGAAAATTCCCCCGGCTCCGCCAACCGCGCCCCCAACTCCACCGTCAATCCGATCAGTTGCTTGAGAACAATCGGCCCACCATGCCCCTGAATCTCCACCATCTCTTCCCCGGTGAATGAATTGGGCCTTTTCATCCAGACCGCCATCACCTCGTCGACAGCTTGCGCGGAGTCCGGATGAACGATTTTACCCGCATAGAGACGATGTGACTCAAACCATTTGGCTGGCGGCCCTGCCGCCTTTCTGTCGCGAAAAATTTTGGAGAGGATTTCTTTCGATCGCGGGCCGGAAAGTCGGATAATACCGATGGCCCCTTCGCCCACCGGCGTCGCCTGCGCAACAATTGTGTCGTTTAAATCGACAACGGACATGTTGAGGGACTAGCATGCGATATTATACGAAATCAAGCGGCTGATTTGTGCCTTACTTTTTTCAGAAGATCCCAAAAACTCATCTCACGATGAATCATGTACTGCTGAACCACCGACATGATCGTATTGACCATGATGTAGATCACAAGGCCGGACGGAAGAAAAATCATGAAGGCCGAAAACATCAGCGGCATGATCATCATCATTTTCTGTTGCGCCGGATCAGCGCTGGGATTGGGGGTAAGTTTTTGCTGGGCCGCCATGAGAATTCCCAAAAGGATCGGAGTGACCAGATAAGGGTCGGGCGAAGAGAGATCGCGGTAAAACCAGAAAAAGGGGGCGTGATAAAGCTCAATGGCATTATAAAGCACTTTGTAGAGCGCGATATAAACCGGCATCTGAATCAACATCGGCAAACATCCCCCCATTGGATTGACCTTGTGCGTTTTGAAGAGGAGCATCATCTCCATGTTCAATTTTTCCTTGTTGTCCTTGTACTTTTGGCGCAACTCCTGAAGCCGTGGTTGCAATTTTTGCATCGCCTTCATGGATTGCATGGCCTTTACGTTGATGGGGTGAAGCAAAAGTTTGATAAAAAAGGTGAGGACGATGATCGCCACCCCCCAGTTGGGAATTATTTTGTGGAAAAAAATCATCAACCATAAAATGGGAATGGCCACAAAACTAAACCAGCCGTAGTCGACGCTTTTTTCCAGATTCACCCCCAGAGCCTTCAGATCCTCCCTTTTTTTCGGGCCAAGATAAGCGGAAAAGCGTTTTTGAAGTTTTTCGCCGGGGTTTAAGGCAACTTTGCCGTAGGAAAGTGAACTCCCGACCTTCCCGTCGGACGATTTCCCGTAAATAACCGAGATTCCGTCGCTCATCTCACGGGCAATAAGCCCCATAAAAAAATAGCGATCGGTCAACCCGCTCCAGTAGATCTTGCCGATTTCCTCTTTTTTTGCCGGCAGTTTATCCCAGTTGGTCTCAATTTTGAGCTTGGGACCCTGTCCTTTTGCGGCAATGAAAAGAGCCGGCATGTACAAATCGAGCGGCCCCTTGAGGAAACTGAAAAAACCTCCGTTTGATTTTATCGGCTTCTGCCGTCGTTCAAGCCACAACCGCGGCTCCAATTCGAGCGGATCCGGCCCCAAATTGACCACTTCAAGGGTATAATCGAGCATATGAGGGTCGGCTTCGCCGCCAAACGAGATTTTTTTGCGGATTTCGATCTTCTGATTCCTCCAGCTTAAAACCAATTCCTTTTCTTTTTCCGACTCAACTGTATAAACCGGCTCTTTTGGTACTGTTCCCGCCTCCAAACTTACCTGAAAGGCTTGGGTCAACGACCCTTGGGTCAATGACCCTTGGGACACT